>NZ_JBBMFS010000014.1:0-68958 GCF_040095895.1 Lachnospira intestinalis | reverse complement strand
ATCCGCAGACGGCTGGAGGAAGAAAAAATCCCCTGCCCCACATGGTGGAACCGGGAACGGGGGCTTCGCAATACCCGCACCAAATGGGAAAAGAAAGACCCGGAAAACGGGCGGTATATGTGGGACTTCTCCGTTATCAAAGACCTTTTGATGAATCCCGTCTACACCGGGGCGATTGCTTCCCAGAAAAAGGACTACCGTTTCAAAATCGGCACGATTGGGGAAAAGAAGCCGGAGGACTGGATTGTGGTGGAGGGACAGCATGAACCGCTGATTGACCGCATGAGCTTTGACATTGTGCAGAACAAGCTGAAATCCCGCCAGCGTCCGGGGCAGACCAATGAAATCAGCCTGTTTGCCGGACTGATAAAATGCGGCGAGTGTGGGAAGTCGCTGACGATACGCTACACAAACGAAAAACATCCCCAGCAGATTTATTCCTGCAAGACCTACAATGCCTTTGGAAAGAACCACTGCACCCAGCACCGGATTGACTATGACACCCTTTACAGCCATGTGCTGCGGAAAATCCGGGAATGTGCCAGAGCTGCCCTGATGGACGGGGAAGCGGTTGCCGACCGCCTGACCAATACCTGTGAAGCCGAGCAGCGGGAACAGCGGGAAGCAATGGAACGCTCCCTTACAAGGGATGAGGAACGGATTGAGGTTCTGGACAAAATGGTAATGCGGCTTTATGAGGATATGATTGCAGGGCGTATCAGTGAGCAGAACTTCAACACCATGCTGGAAAAGACACAGACCGAGCAGACGGAGCTTAAAACAAAGGTGTCCGAGGGCAGAAAGCGGCTGTCTGATGAAGTCCAGCTTGCCAATGACGCAAAACAATGGGTGGAAGCCATTCAGGAATACGCCAACATCACAGAGCTGGACGCAGCCACCCTTAACCGCTTAATCAAAGAAATCGTCGTGCATGAGCGCATTGACGAAGATAAAACAAGACACATTTCTATCGAAATTCATTTTAATCTCAAACCCATCCCGGAGGTGGAACAGGTCACTGCCTGACCTGTCCTACCGGGACGGTTCTCTTAAAAACACCATATAGATTTTTTGTACGCCGCCGCCCGCCATCGAGCAGAGTTTTTACACCTAATTGGGGATAAAACAGCTCATGGCGGGCGGCGGCATCATCGTGCTGGGCACGACCCTGATCCCTCTGCTGTCTACCCTGTTTTAAGGGTAGCTGCCGATGGGTATTCTCACCGAATGGATCACGGAATGGCTCAAAGGGCTTTTGATCGAGGGCATCATGGGGAACCTCGAGGGGCTGTTTGACACGGTGAATACCCGCGTCGGGGAAATATCCGTACAGGTGGGGACTACCCCGGCGGCATGGAACGCCGGAGTGTTCTCCCTGATACGGCAGCTTTCCGAAACGGTGATATTGCCGATTGCCGGATTGATCCTGACCTTTGTTGCCACCTATGAGCTGATCCAGATGATACTGGAAAAGAACAATATGCACGAGTTCGACGTGGCGAATATCTACAAATGGGTATTCAAAACCACTTGTGCCATCCTGATCCTGTCCAACACGTTCAATATCGTCATGGCAGTCTTTGACGTGTCCCAAAGCGTGATCGCAAGCGCGGCGGGCATCGTCACAGGCGCAACTGACATCACGCCGGATATGCTGGCTGATCTGGAAATGACCCTTGAAACAATGGAGCTTGGCTCCCTGCTGGGCCTGTTCCTGCAATCGTTCCTCATTAAGTTTACCATGCTGGCGCTGAACATTTTTATTTTCGTGATCGTCTATGGCCGCATGATCGAGATATATCTGCTGACCAGTTTAGCCCCCATCCCCGTGGCGACGCTCTCCAACCGGGAACTTGGCGCGATGGGCCAGAATTATCTGCGCTCCCTGTTTGCCGTGGGCTTTCAGGGTATGCTGATCCTTGTCTGCGTGGCGATCTATGCGGTGCTCATTCAGGGGATCGCCACAAGCGGAGATCCTATCGGGGCGATTTGGGGCTGTATCGGCTATACGGTGCTTCTGTGCTTCATGCTGATGAAAACCGGGACGATCTCCAAAAGCATCTTCAGCGCCCATTGAGAAAGGAAAGGTGATCTTATCGCTGATACCGCCGCTTCTGGTCACGGTGGCCAGAGGCCGATCCCGGAGGGGTTGCACCTCTCCGACGGCATTGAGGGCTTGCGCTCCCTGCCAAAGCATAGCGTGGATATGTTGCTGACCGATCCGCCCTACGGCACGACCCGGAACTTTTGGGATGTGCCGCTGCCGCTCCCAGAGCTGTGGAAGGCGGTGAAATGGGCCGTCAAGCCGGAGGGCGCGGTGCTGTTTTTCGCACAATGCCCCTATGACAAGGTGCTGGGCGCGTCCAACCTCGCCATGCTCCGCTATGAGTGGGTATGGTACAAAAGCCGCTGCACGGGTTTTCTCAATGCCCGCCGCGCTCCGCTGAAAAAGACGGAGAACATTCTGGTGTTCTACCAGAAGTCCCCGGCCTATTTCCCGCAGTTTGAACAGGGCAAGCCGTACAAGAAAATCCACCGTTGCAGCGGGAACAGCCCCAACTACGGAAAGTTTGAACGCACCAGCGGCGAGTCCGATGGGCGGCGCTTTCCGGGGAACGTGCTGGCGTTCCCCACGGTGACAACCACCGCGCATCCCACGCAGAAGCCCGTGGCCCTGTGCGAGTACCTGATCCGCACCTACACACGCCCCGGCGAGGTGGTGGCGGACGTCTGCGCTGGCTCCGGCACAACTGCCGTAGCCGCGCTGAACACAGGCCGCCGCTTCGTCTGCTTTGAAACCGCCCCGGCCTTTTACGGCCCCGCCACGGAGCGCATCCGGCGGGCGCGGGAGGCTGTGGTATCTGGCGGGAAAGGAGAATGATGACAGGAACCTACGAAATTATTTACGCCGATCCCCCGTGGCGCTACTCCGCAAAGAAAGTGCAGGGGGCGGCAGAAAACCATTACCCCACCATGAGCATTGATGAATTGTGCGCGCTGCCTGTGGCCGAGCTTGCGGCCAAGGACAGCGCCCTTTTCATGTGGGCCACGTTCCCACAGCTCCCGGAGGCCCTGCGGCTCATCCGTGCGTGGGGCTTCACCTATAAAAGCGTCGCTTTTGTCTGGCTCAAAAAGAACAAAAAGGCGGATAGCTGGTTTTATGGGCTGGGCTTCTGGACGAGGGCCAACGCCGAGGTCTGCCTGCTGGCGACCAAGGGACACCCCAAGCGGCAGGCCGCCGATATTCACCAATTTATCATTTCCCCCATCGAGGCCCACAGCAAAAAGCCGGACGAAACGCGGGACAAGATCGTTGCCCTCATGGGCGACAGGCCCCGCGTGGAGCTGTTCGCACGGCAGACCCCTCCCGGCTGGGACGTGTGGGGCAACGAGGTGGAGCCGACAGCGGGCCTCTGGTCACGGTGGCCAGAAGATAGCGGAAAGGAGGATGTTTCTTGCCCTATGTGAATGTTCCCAACGATCTTTCCAAGATCAAGACGAAAATTGCCTTTAACCTTACCCGCCGCCAGCTTATCTGCTTCGGCGGCGCGGCTGCCGTGGGTATCCCCGTGTATCTGCTGACCCGTCACGCGCTGGGCGGCACCGGGGCGATGTTCCTGATGATCGCGCTCATGCTCCCGGCCTTTTTCATGGCGATGTATGAGCGTGATGGCCTGCCCTTTGAAAAGGTGGCCCGGAATATCATCCGGGCCAAGTTCCTGCGGCCCGGTGTGAGGCCCTATCAGACGCAGAATATCTACGCCCCGTTTGCGGGAAAGGAGGTCACACTTGATCAAAAGCCCCAAGAAGTCAAAAAGCCTGACGCGGGCCGGTAATCGTCCGGCGACCATATCGGCCCAGCAGACCATTCCCTATGTGCGGATGCTGCCGGACGGCATTTGTCAGCTCCCCGGCGGTGTCTACACAAAAACGCTGGAATATGAGGACATCAACTATTCCGTTGCGTCCGCCGAGGATCAGACGGCCATTTTCGGCGGCTGGAGTTCGTGGCTGAATTATTTTGACAGTTCGCTGCCGTTCCAGCTTTCCTTTGTCAACCGCCGCAGCCGCTCCGGGAGCCGCTACAAGGTGAATATCTCCGAGGCGGATGACCGCTTCAACAGCGTCCGCACGGAATACACGGGGATGCTGAAAAACCAGATCGCCAAAAGCAACAACGGTATCGAACGGGCCAAGTACGTCACCTTTTGCATCCCCGCTGAAAATGTGGCCGCCGCCCGTCCCCGTCTGGAACGTGTGGAGGCGGACGTGATCGGCAACTTTAAGCGGCTGGGGGTACAGAGCCAGCCCCTTGACGGGCGGGAGCGTCTGGCCCTGCTGCATGGCCAGCTTCACCCCGGCAGCCGGGAGCCGTTCCGCTTCAAGTGGGCGGACATCGCCCATACAGGCATGGGGACGAAAGACTTTATCGTGCCGGACAGCTTTGACTTCCGGCAGAGCCGCTCGTTCCGCGTGGGCCAGACATGGGGCGCGGCGTCCTACTTGCAGATCATGGCGTCGGAGCTGTCGGACAAGCTGCTATTGGAGATTTTGGAGCTGGACGCCGAGCTGACCGTTACCATGCACATTCAGACGGTGGATCAGGTCAAGGCCATTAAAACGGTCAAGGGTAAAATCTCCGACATCGACAAGATGAAAGTGGAGGAGCAGCGCAAGGCTACCCGCGCCGGATATGACCCTGACATTCTCCCGCCCGATCTCGTCACCTTTTCCAAGGATGCCGCCGAGCTGCTCTCCGACCTGCAAAGCCGCAACGAGCGAATGTTCCTCTTGACGTTCCTGATCGTCAACACCGCCCCCACGCGGGAGCGGCTGGAAAACGACATTTTCACCGTGAACGGCATCGCGCAGAAATATAACTGCGCCGTCAAGCGGCTGGACTGGCAGCAGGAGCAGGGCTATATGTCCTCGCTGGCCCTCGGCTACAACGGCATTGAAATTCAGCGCGGCATGACCACCAGCTCCACGGCCATCTTCGTCCCCTTTATGACGCGGGAGCTTCGTATGGATGGCCCGTCCCTCTACTACGGCATGAACGCCCTGTCCCATAACGTCATCATGGCTGACCGCAAAAAGCTGAAATCCGCCAACGGCCTTTACCTCGGCTCCACGGGCAGCGGCAAGAGCTTTGCCGCCAAGCGCGAGTTGTTGAACGTCTTTCTTGCCATTCCGCAGGATCGCATCATCGTGGTAGACCCGATGGGCGAATATGCCCCGCTGGTGGAACGGCTGGGCGGTCAGGTCATCGAGATCGCGCCGGACAGCCCCAACCACATTTCCCCGATGGATGTTCAGATGGACATGGGCAGTGGGGACAGTCCCCTGTCCCTGAAAGCGGATTTTCTGCTGTCGCTGTGTGAGCTGGTGGTGGGAGGCCGGGATGGTTTGCAGCCCATCGAGAAAACCGTCATTGACCGCTGTGTGCGTCAGGTGTACCGGGAAATGGCGCTGGGGCTGGAAACGGCCAAAACGCCGCTGCTCCAAGATTTGTATGAGGAGCTGCTGCGCCAGCCGGAGCCGGAGGCCAAGCGGATCGCAACGGCGCTGGAGCTTTACTGCACGGGCTCCCTCAATCTCTTTAACCATCCTACCAACGTCAACCTCAATTCCCGCGTGGTGTGCTTTGTGCTGAAAGGTATGGGCGAAAACCTCCGCAAGATTGCCATGCACATCACCAACGATTTTGTCACTTCTGCGGTGGGAACCAACTTCAAAAACGGCGTGGCGACATGGTGCTATTTTGATGAGTTCCATATTCTGCTCCGTGACCCGCTGACCGCCAGCTACTTTGTGACCGTCTGGAAAATGCTTCGCAAACAGGGCTGCGTCCCCTCGGCCCTGACGCAGAACGTGAAAGACCTGCTGGCCAGCCGGGAGATCGAGAACATTCTGGACAACACGGATTTTATGATCCTGCTGTCGCAGGCGCAGAGTGACCGCGCCATTCTTGCCAAGCAGATCGGTATTTCGGAGCACCAGCTATCGTATATCACGCAGTCCAACTCCGGCGAGGGCCTGCTGTTCTATGGCAGCGTCACCATCCCGTTTGTTGACCGTTTTCCCCGTGGCGAGATCTACGACCTGCTGACCACCAAGCCGGAGGACGCCGCCAATGGAAAACAGACAGAATAAGCCGCCCGAGGGCGAGGCTGCTTCTGGTCACGGTGGCCAGAAGTTCCATACCGACAGCGAACAGGCCAAGCTCCACAAGTCCAAGCTCCGCATGGAGAGCCGGGAGGAACGGCTGAACAAGGCCCGCGAAAGGCTGGCAAACCAGAAGCCGCCGAAAAAGCCCGGCCCCATCAAGCGGATCGCCCGGATTGCCGGACACGAAACCCACGCTTTTCTGCATGGAAAGGTGTATCAGGAGGAACACGACAATGTAGGCGTGGAGGGCGGCCATTTTGTGGAGCGTTCCGGCGAGGCTGCGCTGCACTATGGGCGGCACAAGGTACGCAGGGCCATCCGGGAGCACCCGGCCAAGGCTGCCGCCCGTGCGGAGTCCCGGTACATCAAGGCCACGGCGGACTACCATTCCCGCAAGTTTGCACAGGAGCAGCCGGAGGCGCAGAGCGCCGCCGCCCGGTTATGGCATCGCCACAAGCTGAAACGGGAGTACCAGCGCAAGGCGCGGGAAACCGCCAAGCAGACCGCCAAGGCCGCCGAACAAACCGCGTCGGCCATGGAGCGGTTTGTCCGGGAAGCGGCAGCGTTCGTCAAGCGGCATCCCGTGGGAACGCTGCTTGCACTGGGCTGTCTGCTGGTGGTGCTGACCCTGCAATCGTGTATGTCCTCGATGGTTTCCGTGGGAAACAGCACCCTTGCGGCCATCGCCGCCAGCACCTATAAGGCAGAGGACGCGGATATGCTGGGGGCCGAGGCTGCCTATTGTGCGCTGGAGGACGAGCTGCAACACTACCTCGACACCTACACCAGCGCCCACGATTATGATGAATACCATTTTGACCTCGACACCATTGAGCATGATCCCTATGTGCTGATCTCTATGATCTCCGCGCTCCATGAGGGCGCGTGGACGCTGGACGAGGTACGCGGGACGCTGCAAGACCTCTTTGACCGTCAGTACATTTTGACCGAGGATGTGGTTGTCGAGGTGCGCTACCGCACGGTCACAAGGACGGACAGCGAGGGCAACGATTACGATGTGGAGGTGCCGTACAACTATTACATCTGCTATGTCACGCTGGAAAACTTCAATCTCTCACACGTCCCGGTTTACATGATGTCCGAGGAGCAGCTTTCCATGTACGCCCTATATATGTCCACACTGGGAAACCGTCTCGATCTGTTTCCCTCGTCCGGCTATATCGGGAAATACATCACCAGCCGCCCGCCGGAGCATGAAGTCCCGGAGTCCTATCTGGATGATGAAACCTTTGCCGCCATTCTGAAAGAGGCGGAAAAATATCTCGGTTTTCCCTATGTGTGGGGCGGCAGCAGCCCATCCACGTCCTTTGACTGCTCCGGCTTCGTCAGCTACGTCTACAATCAATGCGGCTGGAGCTTCGGACGGCTGGGGGCACAGGGGCTGTATAACATCTGCTCCCGGACGAGCAGCCCCCGGCCCGGTGATCTGGTGTTCTTTGTCGGCACCTATGACACAGCGGGCATTTCTCATGTGGGCATCTATGTGGGCGACGGCTGGATGCTCCATTGTGGCGACCCCATCAGCTATGCCAACCTCAACAGCAGCTATTGGCAGTCCCATCTTTACGCCTACGGGCGACTACCGTAAAGGAGGTTTTTTGATATGGCAATTACGAAAAGCGCAAAGATCGAGGCCGAGATTGAAAAGGTCAAGGCCAAAATTGCCGAGCAACAGGCACGGCTTAAGGAACTGGAGCAGAAGAAGCTGGAGGCGGAAAACAGCGAGATCGTGGAGATCGTGCGCGGCATGAGTATCTCCCTTGCCGATCTGCCGCTGGTGCTCCAGCAGCTCCGGGGTGGCGCTTCTGGTCACAGTGGCCAGAAGCCGACAGAACAGGCGGAGGTGACGGAATGAAAAAACTGCGGCTTTTGCTGATAACGCTTTGTGTGACCGCCCTCATGGGCAGTATGGCGGTTACGGCCTACGCCGGAGGCGGCGAGGAATGGGACGGCCTTGCCCCGGTGGAGCCGCTGCCCGCCGAAACCGTTGACCCCGGCGAGGGCTTTACCGAGGACGGCAACCTTGTGACCCGTGACCTGCTCTACGATGAGGCCACCAACAAGCAGTTCATCACGGTGCAGACCAGCGGCGGCAATACCTTTTACATCGTCATTGACTACGACAAGCCCACCGACGAGGACGGCGAGCAGTATCACACCTACTTTTTGAACATGGTGGACGAGGCTGACCTGCTGGCGGCGATGCAGGCGGCGGGCGGTGAGCTGCCGGAGTGTTCCTGTGCCGATAAATGCGCCGTTGGTGCTATCAACACGGATTGTACCGTCTGCGCGGTCAATCTGAGCGAGTGCCAGGGCAAGGCCCCGGAGCCTGCGCCTGTGGTAGAGCCGGAGCCTGCCCCCGAGCCGGAGCAGCCCAAGGCCACGGGCAGCGGCGGTATGCTTCTGCTGGCGCTGGCCGTGGTGGTCATTGGCGGCGGCGCTGGCTGGTACTTCAAAATCTACCGTCCCAAGAAGCAGCGGGCCGCTGAGTCCGAGGCTGACTACGGCGGCGAGTATGACGGCGCGGAGGATTATGACGAAACCGATTCCGAGGATGACGGGCCGCCGTGGGACGAGGACGGTGAGGAATGAGGTTTACCAACAGCCCCTATGAGGACTTTATGAAAGAAAAAAGCTACTTCAAGGGCGTCCTGCCCAACCTGCCGCCCAAAGGCTCCCGCTGTGACGGCTGCCCCTACTGGCACGGGATCGGCTGCGTGTTCTGCTACCGGGAGCAGCTTCGGTCAAAGACAGGGGGCAAACATGAGCCGTGAATTGACCCGGCAGGAAAAGGCGGCGATCCGCTCCCTTGTGAAGCGGTGGTGTGCCAACTATGACAAAGACGTTGGATGCCTGCCGCTGGATTGCGAGTGCTATATGCTGGGGAAATGCTGGACGGGCGCTTATTGCCGCTATTTCCGTTCTGCGGTGCTGCCCCTTGATCCGGTGCTGGAAAGGTCGCTGACCGTGGAGCGTATCACGGAAACCCGGCCTTGTCCGGTGTGCGGCAGGGCTTTTCTCCCGGACGGGCGGCAGCGGTATTGCTCCCCGGCCTGTGCCGGGGCTGCAAGGCGGCAGAAGCAGCGCGGCTATATGCGGAAATACCGGGGGTAGACCGTGAGCATTTGGCCCCGGAAAACACCCTTGATTGCAGGGCTTTCCGGGGCCGCTTCATGGGCGGGGTGTATGATTTCATAGCCCCGCCCGGTTTTGCAGAAATATTGCTAACATTTTGGAAAGGAGGTCGTATGGACAAAAACCAAGGCTATGAGATCATTCAGGCCGTCATGCTGGAAAATGGCAGGGGCTTTGCGCTGGGGCATAACCCAGCAGCCCCCTCGCCCTATGTCACATGGGCTTGCTATGACGACAAGAACGGCCAGCGGCAGTATGAATGGGGGCATTACGGCAGCGACCGTGCCGCTCTGGAACAGGACTTTGCGGCGCGGGTGCAGGAATACCAGCGCCTTTACAATGTCGATGTCAGGCAGGTCGAGGCTCCCGGCCTTTACAAGTATTACTCTACCCAGCGCCCTGTGGACATTGGGACATTCCCCAAGCCGCCCCGTAACGCCCCGGATGAGATCGTCAACTACGATCAGCGCGTCCCGGTTGAAAATGGATCATTTCTGGCGTGGGGGCATTTGACCTACACGCGGCCATTGACGAAACGGCAGGCGTCTGACTATGAGCTGCGGCCTGCGCCTGACAATCCCGACAGGCCCCGTTCGATCCGGGAACAGATGAAAACCGCCGCAAAGCAGGCCGAGGCTGACCGGGGCCAAGCTGCCCCAAAGAAAAATGCCCCTGACCGGGGCGACAGATAGGAGGACATTTATGGAGCAGGAACGCAATCCCAACAAGAACGCCGAGCTTTCTATGGAGCAGAACGGGAACATGATCGACGGCATCATCAACAATCTGCCTGCGCCGCCCCCGGCAGAAAAGCCGCTGGACAAGGTACGGGAACACCCGCCCAAGCGCCGCAGCCGGGAGCGTGAGGAGCGTTGACAAAGAAGCGCGTCCGCAGCGTCCCCATCTATGTGTGGGTACGGCCTGACGAGCTGGAGGTCATTCGGGAGCGCATGGCCGAGGCGGGTATCCGCAACATGAGCGCCTATATCCGAAAAATGGCGTTGGGCGGCTATGTGCTCCACGTTGACCTTGAACCCGTCAAGGAGCTTGTGTCGCTCCAGAGGCGCTGTGCAAACAATCTCAATCAGGCGGCTATCCATGCCAACAGCTACGGCGGCCTGTACCCGGACGAACTGAAACGGCTGCAAAAGGACTATGCCGACCTGTGGGGGCCGCTGTCTGATCTGCTGGCCCAGCTCTCCGCCATTGTAACGATGTGACACAGGGGGAACGGCCCCGCGCCGTTCCCCGGCTGTCCCTGCTTCTGGTCATTGTGACCAGAAGTGCGGAGGGCCGGGACATCCTTGAGTGCCGATTTTTTCAGAGTTATAATAGACATATACAGGAAAAAGGAGGAACCCCCTATGCGGATCATATTCAAAATTCTTGCCGCTCCCTTTGTGCTGGTGCTGACCCTGCTTGTGGCCGTGCTCTCGTTCCTGCTGAGTCTTTCCGCTGGTTTGCTCTCCATCCTCGCGTCGGTGCTGGGGCTGCTGAGTGTCCTGATGCTGTTTGTGGAGAAAGACATTTCCACAGGGATCGCGGGGCTTCTGATGGCGTTTGCCATTTCGCCCTTTGGCCTGCCTGCGCTGGCCGGATGGCTGCTTGCCAAGCTGGACGAGCTGAACGGCTCTCTGAGGGGCTTCATCACGGGCTGAGTTCTGGTCACGGTGGCCAGAAGATGCAGAAAACGGCGGCTGATCCCAGCCGCCGTTTGTCGTATGGAAAGGAGGGCTGCCTACGGCCACAACCTACCTCAAATCTCACAAGCGGGCCGATAAGCGGACGGCCCTGCAAAGCCTGAAAGACCGCTTTGACTATGGCCTGAACCCGGAGAAGCTGGGGGCCGTTTCCTCCTACCTCTGCGATCCGGCCACGGCACACGCCGAGTTCATGCTGGTCAAAAATCAGTATCAGGGCGAAACCGACCGCAGGGCCGGACACGGGGCGCTGTGCTACCAGATCCGGCAGGCGTTCCCTCACGGCGAGGTGACGGCGGAGGAGGCCAACCGCATCGGCTATGAAACGGCGATGCGCTGGACAAAGGGGAAGTATCAATTCTTCGTCTGTACCCATATAGATAAAGAGCATATTCATAATCACATCTACTACAATTCCACCGCCTATGACCGCTCCCGGAAGTTCCGCAACTTCATCGGCTCCTCGTTCGCCCTGCGGCGGCTGTCTGACCGGGTATGTCTGGAGCACGATCTGTCCGTGATCGTAAATCCCAAGCTCCACAGCAAGGGGCGGTATCTGCACTACGGTCAATGGCTGGGGGACAATCAAAAGCTCTCACAGAAAGAACAGATCCGCCTTGCCATTGACGCGGCCCTGACGGAGCGCCCCAAGGACTTTGCAGACTTTCTCCGGCGCATGGAAACGGCAGGCATACAGGTCAAGCACGGGCGCAGCGGCGTGATCTCATTCCTTGTGCCAGGACAACAGCGGGCGGCCCGTTTCCGGGCGGCCACGCTGGGGGACGGCTACGGCCCCGAGGACGTGCAGGCCGTCATTGACGGCAAGGCTCCCACACGAACAGCCCCGGTGCGAAGAGCGCCCGCGCCCCGCCGTGTTAATCTTCTGATCGACATTCAGGAGCGGATGCGTCAGGGCAAAGGCCCCGCCTATGAACGCTGGGCCAAGGTGTATAACCTTAAACAAATGGCGGCTGCGCTGCAATATCTGAAAGAGCACCAGCTATTTGAATATGACGATCTGGCTGCAAAGACCGATGCCGCCACAGAGCGTTTTCACACGCTGGCCGGGGACATTCAGCAGACCGAGGCCGAACTTTCCCATGTGTCCGATCTGATGGCCGCCGTGGTGCAGTACGCCAAGACCCGCCCCGCGTTCGATGGGTACAAGGCCGCCAAGTACAGCCGGAAATACCTTGCCGAGCACGAGGCGGAACTGGCCGACTACCGGGCAGCCAAGGCGACAATGGCCGAGCTGCTGGGTGGCGAGAAGCTCCCCAAAATGGACGTACTAAAAGAAAAACGCCGCCAACTGGCAGCGCGGAAAAAGGCTCTTTATTTGGAATACCGCAAGGCCCAGCAGGATATGCGGGAGCTGGTGGCGGTTAAGGGCAGCGTGGATCACCTGCACGGGCTGACGGACAACCAGCGCAATAAGGAGCAGGCCCGTTAGGGACGGCGACGCAGACAATGTTTCTTCTGGTCACGGTGGCCAGAAGTCCAGCGGGTTTGGGGGCACCCCAACAAGCATTTCCGCAGCGCGGAAATTGCAAGTGTCAATACACTTGCCTTGCTTGCCGCTAACGCGCTCCCCCGGAACCCTCGCGAAAAACGGAGGCAGCGCCGTTTCTTACGCTTCCTCCGTTCCACGGTTTTCTATGATTGCATTGATAATACCCTCGACGAGCCGCAGCTCGCTTTCATTGAGGGAATTAAGCTGAATGTTGATACGCTTCTTTGCGGCTTCATCGGCTCCCATGTCGGGATAAAAGTATTCGTCCACGGAGATACCGAACATTGTTACCATTTGGAAAAAGGCGTTTAGGCTCGGATGCTGTCCGTCATTTTCGTGATACATAATGGTACGCGGATCGCGGTCAACAATGTATCCTAATTGCTCCTGCGTCATGCCTTCACGCTCACGGGCTTTCTTGATAGCAAGTCCGATCCCGTGAAAGTCAAATTTGCGTTCGTCACGTTCAATTTTCATAGCATCACCACCTAATGTAATTTTACATTTCATGTGGCAACATTTGAACGGCGTAAAATTTCATTTCACTGCATATTTAATTTCATGCTAAGAGAATTGATGACGCTGAAAATGTGATGTAAAATGTACTTATAATTAAATTTGTCCCGAAGATCAGAAGTTGGTATCTAAAATAAAATCAGAAATATTGTGAGGTTTCTGTGACATTTGGGTGCTACACTGAAAATAAAGGAGTGTGATACCATGCGAATTTTAGTAGTCGAGGATGATCGACTTTTGAATCATACTTTATGCTATAACTTGAATACTGCGGGCTATACGGTTGATTCTGCACTGACAAAATCAGTGGCCGGTAGTTTCTTGACGAAGCAGGACTATGACCTGATTGTGCTGGATGTAAATTTGCCGGACGGGAACGGTTTTGACTTCTGCCGGGAGGTAAAAGAGCGCCGCCCTGATACCGCTATTATCTTTCTGACCGCAAATGATATGGAAAGCGATATGCTCAAAGGGTATGAACTGGGCGCAGAGGATTATGTGACAAAACCTTTCCCTATGAGCGTCTTTCAAAAGAAACTGGCGGTGGTGCTGGGGCGGCTGACAAAACAATATGGTGGTGATACTTATGAGGATGGCACACTGACCATCAATTTTTCAGAGATGAGTGCTGCCCTGTCAGGAAAGCCACTTACATTCACCCCACTGGAATATCGACTTTTGAAAATCCTGATGAAAAATCCACAGATCGTTTTGACGCGGCAAGTCTTGTTGGAAAAACTGTGGGACGCAGACGGAAATTTTGTGGATGAACACGCTCTGACTGCGGCTATCAGCCGGGTACGAAACAAAATCGAAACACTCGACCGTCAGTACATCAAAACGGTATATGGTATGGGCTATATGTGGATCGGAGGGGCGCTGAAATGAATGTTCGAAAACTTTCCGTCAACAAAGCCTGTATCTTTTTAGCTGTTCTCCTGCTGGCGGCAATGGTGACGGTTTCAGTGGCTTTATATGCGTTGACCCAAGATATAACCGCTGTTTGGTATGTACTATTGTTCGGCATCTTTGTGCTGTTTTGTTCTATTTGTTTTATGGTGCTGGTTCACCGCAAATTGGCGATGTTCTCCGATGCTTTTTGCAGTTTGATGGATGATATGTTGTCCGGGAATATGCAGCCGAAACAGACTGTGGAAGAAGAAAGTCTTTTCTATAAAATTGAATATCGGTTGAACCGTTTGTATGAAGTCATGCAGGAAAACAAGAACAGCATTGCACAAGAGCGGGCTGACTTGCAAGAACTTATTTCTGATATTTCCCATCAGGTCAAGACCCCGATTGCGAACTTGAAAGTGATTAACAGCACCCTGCTTGAAAATGAAGTCCCGGTGCAAAAGCAAAAAGAGTTTCTTACAGCACAGGCCACCCAACTTGATAAACTGGATTTTCTCATGCAGGCTATGATTAAAACCTCGCGTCTGGAAACAGGTGTCATTTCTCTGGAAAAGAAAAGCCAGCCGCTTTATGACACGCTTGCCGCCGCATTGGGAGGTATCCTTCTGAACGCCGAGAAAAAACAGATCAATGTTCAAGTGGACTGCCCGGAGAGCTTGATCGTTTCTCATGACAGAAAATGGACAGGTGAAGCGCTGTTCAACATTTTGGATAATGCGGTGAAATATACGCCGGAGGGCGGTCAAATCCGGATTTCGGTTGAAAGTTGGGAAATGTATGTGAAAATTGACATTACTGATACAGGCATTGGCATCTCAGAACAGCATCAGGGGGCAATTTTCAAGCGGTTCTATCGGGAGGACATCGTACATGATGTAGATGGAATTGGTATTGGTCTATATCTGGCTCGTGAGATCGTAACCTTGCAAGGCGGTTATATCCGGGTAACATCCGAGGTTGGGAGGGGTTCAACTTTTTCCGTCTTTCTGCCTCGACAATAAAATAAGTACGCTAAAAAACAAAATGTCACAGGCCTATGACATTTGAGATTTAATTAAACAGAGGTATTTTGTTTCCCGTGACATTTCTGTGAGGTTTACCTTTTATGATAGAGCCATCAAAAAGAAAGGGTGGTGTTCTATATGAACATATTACAAACGACAGATTTGAAGAAATACTACGGCACCGAACCGAACATTACAAAAGCATTGGATGGCGTGACCCTATCCATTGAGGAAGGTGAATTTGTTGCCATTGTTGGTACTTCCGGCAGCGGTAAGTCTACTTTGCTGAACATGATGGGCGGGTTAGATACGCCAACTTCCGGCAGTATTAAAGTAAAAGGGAAAGAATTATCGAAACTCAAGGATGAACAGCTTACCATCTTCCGCAGACGTAACATCGGGTTTATCTTTCAGAATTACAATCTTGTTCCTGTGCTAAATGTCTATGAAAATATTGTCCTGCCGGTGGAGCTGGATGGTGATACCGTGGACAAGCGGTTTATGGATGAAGTCGTGAAAATGTTGGCTCTCGATGGGAAGCTGAACAGTATGCCTAACAATCTGTCCGGCGGCCAGCAGCAGCGTGTAGCGATTGCCCGCGCCCTTGTTTCCAAACCAGCTATTATACTTGCAGATGAACCGACAGGCAATTTGGATAGCCGGACAAGTAGTGATGTTCTTGGTTTGCTGAAAGTTACAAGTCAGAAGTTCCATCAAACGCTTGTAATGATTACCCATAACAATGAAATTGCCCAGCTTGCCGACCGAATTATCCGTATTGAGGACGGAAAAATCGCACAGTGACAGGGGGTGACATTGATGGATGATATTTTATTTGGGAACAATAATCAGGCAACAATCAATCGTCTTGCCAAAAGAAGCTACCGCGCTAATAAGCAGAGAAATGTTTTCGTTACCATCGCATTATTCTTGACCGCCTTTATGATTACATCTGTGTTTAGTTTGGGGTGCAGTTATTTTGAAACCTATCAAATGCAGCAAATTCGTGCGATGGGCACGACTGCGGATGTGGCAATTACAAGCCTCTCAGAAGAACAATATGAAGAATTGAGCCGATCCGGCTTGGTATCCGTAGTTGGTGTCAGTCAGAGATTGGGCAGCATTGATACATCTGGAATGGACGATGCCCTGCTGAGTATTACTTGGATAGACGAAACAGAATGGCAAGAACACCGTGTACCAACAATTTCGGATATACACGGAGATTATCCGCAAGCAAAAAATGAAATTATGCTCCCTACATGGGCTTTGCGTGCAATGGGGATTGATGATCCACAGATAGGGATGAATATTTCCCTTTCCTATCAGCTCGGAACAGATTATCAATACAGCTCCGATGAATTTGTTTTGTCAGGCTATTACACAGATTATTCGGCTTCGCGTGCAGGCAACCGTGGTGCTGCTTATGTTTCGGAGCTTTTTGCAACACAAACAGGGCTTCCCTTTGATAGTGTGTCTACCGCAATGATTTCTTTTTCTGATGACAGTAATGCCCTGCGATCCTGTGAAAAACTAAAACGGAAGATTTCGTTTACAGAAAGTCAGTCCTTTGAAATTGTACCTATTGCTCAGAGTAATTCCACCACCATTGTTCTTCCACTGGCTGCTATTATCGTCTTTATCATTATCGGCGGCTATTTGCTGATTTATAACATTCTGTATATCTCAATTTCAAGAGATACACAATTCTATGGACAGCTTAAAACGATAGGCACGACAAAAAGACAAATCAAGCGAATCGTGCGTTCTCAAATATTCAGAACGGCGGTGATCGGTATTCCCAGCGGCCTGATTGTCGGTGGTATTGTTTCGCTTGGACTTGTTCCGTTTGCCATGAATATAATGTACTCAGGCGATACAGACCTTGGGGAGATAGTGTCCTTTTCCCCCATTATTTTTGCGGGTGCCGCAATCTTCACATTTTTTACCGCAATCATCGGCAGCATGAAACCAGCGAAAATAGCTGCAAGTATTTCTCCTGTTGCGGCTTTACGCTATACGGAGGCAAATACAAGGAGTTACCGAGATCATAAGAGCCATAGAACAAAATTATCCCGGATGGCACGAGATAATATTTTTAGAAACCCTAAAAGCGCTGTCCTTACTTTTGCGTCCTTATTTTTAGGCTTAATATTGTTTTTGGTTTCTGCTGGTTTACTATCAAGCCTAAGTCCAGACAATTTTGTAAATCAATGGGGAGAAAGTGATTTCGCATTGACTTACAGCATTTTCGAAGAAGGAAACCTGCTCTCTGATGAAATGTTGCAGCAAGTTGCAACAATGCAGGGAATTGAAAATCTGCGCGTCACTTATTCCGCTTCACCGTGGCCCACTATGGATGTCATTTACAGCGAAAATGTATTCGGGAAATATATTGATTCCTTGGATGGCGTATCGGGTCTTGATTTTTCAAATGCGGAAACACGGAAAAACTATACAGATAATTTTTGGAGCGGCGTTTACGGAATAGATTCCAGATATATCGAAGAACTTAATAAAACGCTTGATAAGCCTATTGACTTAACAGCCTTTGAAAAGGGAGAGTTGGTGGTTTTGTCCGCTATGACGGATGCTGAGGGAAACCCATTGATTCAGCCAGGGCAAGCAATCACCGTTGTCGGTGAGTCCGGAGAACTGGCCTTTACAGTGGCAACTGGCTTTCTGGACGCTGATTTTCAAAGTGGTCGAGGAAATGAGAGAGGTACTGCCCCTGATTTGTATATCAGTGAGCAGGCATTAGAGAAGTTGTCTGGAGAAACTAAAATCTTTCGGATTGCTTTTGATACTATTGATAGCAGTTATGATAAAGGGATTATGGAGCAGCTTCAATCCATTACTGCTTCGTCACCGGGCATTACGATTCTGTCACGATATGAAAAGCAGCAAGAAATGGCCGGATATTTGCTGACCTCAAGGATTATAGCCGCAGGGTTGTCCACTGTATTTTTGCTGATAGGAATTATGAATTTCATTAACACAATGGTTGTTAGTGTAAATACTCGGAAACATGAATTTGCCACACTTGAAAGTATAGGAATGACGAAAAAGCAAATTAGAAATGTATTGCTTTGGGAAGGCGGGTATTATTGGAGTATTTCTTTCCTACTGCTTGCCACACTGGGAACAGCGATATATATTCCGATATACTCAGCCTTTAGAAAAATGGTTCCTTATGCAGCTTTTCACTATCCTGTATTTTCTCTGTTGGTTGTCGCAGCTATTGTTTTACTGGTCTGCTTGGCAACTCCCGTCATAACTTTCATGCAAAATGTTAAGCAAAGCGTTGTAGAGAGACTGCGGCAGAATTAAATATTTGCGATGAAAACCGGGAGATTATTCTCCCGGTTTTTCAAATCTCACAGGTTCGTGAGATTTCAGCCCATTATTCTGTCGAAACAGCGTGTGTCGGTGACATTTCTGTGAGGATCGCTTGTTAAGATAAACGCAAAAGGAACAAGCTGCCGCACGACGGCAAAAGAAAAAAAGCCGTCGTACAGCAGCCTATCAACACGCCCATTTGAAGCGGCGGCTTTGATTTTCAGAGCCGCCGTTTCTTTGCGTCTACACAAACCAATGACGACTTGCAGGGGCACGGTAGCCGATTGGAGGTTATTTTGCCGTGTCCATTTTATTATTTCATTGTTCGCGTGATCTGCACCAGCTAAAAAAAGCGTAGCTCCTCCATCGGAGCAGTCCGGCTTTGAAAGTGAAATTAAACATCATGTAACAAGATATTCATTTGCTTGCGTCCGCATAGTGTCATGCTGTGCGGGCGTTTTTATATGCCCCTGCTTCTGGTCACGGTGGCCAGAGGCTCCAAGGTGCCGCGGGCCGCCTGTTCTCCATTTCAATCCGCACTCACCAACCACCTTTTGAAATGGAGGACAATTATGACGACTATCAACCTGAAACGGTATTACCCCTATATGACCGAAAATGTGATACTGGAAGTTTCGGACGAGATCGCCGCCGCCCTCTCGATGGGAGGCCGTCTATGCGACAGCTACAAGCGGCAGAAGCGCAGAAATGGCGAGTGCTCGCTGGACACCGATCCCGGCTTTGAGGCCGACGTGCTCCGCCAGCCCCTGACCCCGGACGAGTACATTGAGGCGCGGGAAACCACCTTTGCCCTCTATGACGCGCTGGTCCAGCTCCCGCCCACGCAGGCCCGGCGTGTGTACCAGCACTATCTTCTCGGCATGAGCAAGGCCGAGATCGCGGCAGCCGAGGGCGTTGGCCGGAGCCGCATCTGCTGCTCCGTTGAGCGTGGGCTGGCCGCTATGAAAAATAATTTGAAAAAATCTCTGTAAGAGGGAGTACATTTGCCCCCGAAACCTCCTGATAGGTGAGAGGAGTTTTCTTCCTCGCCTTGAAAACTGAATAGACAGTATTCCCGATACGAAATCCGCGTGATAGCGACGTAAGGTGCGCCGCCACGACAGCCAGTTCAGGAGGTGATGGACAAGCTGGCCGAGCGATCAACGCAGCCTTTGACCCGGTGCTGGCAAACCGGGCGCGAGGACAGCGCGGAGGATAATGAAACTTGCTCACGCCCTCCCACAGACTTGAGGGGGAGTTCCTGCGGTATGCGCCAGCCCTCCACGGGCAGCGATGCTGTGGGGCTATGCAGCCGAAGCCATCGGCGGTCTGGAATACTCCCCGTGCCGGGGATGCGTGGCAAATACGGCACACAACAATCATACAGGGAGCCGTCAAACCGGGTCTTTCTGTCTTATGACAGCCCAAACCATTTCGGCGCGGCGGCTCCCTCTTTTGTGGATTGAAACGGAAAACAACTGTCCCGCTGCTTCTGGTCATCGTGGCCAGAGGTGGGGCAAGGTCAAAGGACGGCGCTTTTGTGCCGTCCTTTCACGTTTCCCCACGGACAACGGGAAACCATCAAATCTATTCACACCGCTGATTGTTATAGGAGGTTTTCAGATGACGGAGGCAAGAGTCGGCTATCACAAGGAAGTCAAAACCGCGTCTTTTCAGGGCAAATCCATCACCGTGGAAAACCTGACCCCGATGCTCTCTCCCCGAGCACGGGATAAGCGCAAGCGTGAAATTGAAAGCTGTCTGTATGAGGTCTTTGTGAAGTATGCGCCGGGACGGGCGCAGATGCACTAATGCGGGACATCCTTGAGATACGGGGCTGCCAGAGGTATAATATAGGTGTAAGGTTTGGTAGCTCCTACACGGAAAGGAGCACCAAATGATTATTCGTGAAGATGCCATTTATGGCAGACAGTCCGTTGACCGCAAGGACAGTATCAGCATTGAAAGCCAGATCGAGTTTTGCAAGTATGAATTGAGAGGAGGCAATTTCCGCAAGTACACAGACAAGGGTTATTCCGGCAAGAATACCGATAGACCCAAGTTCCAAGAAATGATGGCCGATATTCGCCGGGGCCTGATCAAGCGCGTGGTGGTCTACAAGCTGGATCGTATCAGCCGTTCCATTCTGGACTTCGCAACCATGATGGAAACTTTTCAGGAATACAATGTCGAGTTCGTTTCTTCCACGGAAAAGTTTGACACGTCCACCCCGATGGGGCGGGCCATGCTGAATATCTGCATCGTGTTCGCCCAGCTCGAACGTGAAACCATCCAGAAGCGCGTGACCGATGCCTACTATTCCCGCTGCCAGCACGGTTTTCACATGAGCGGCGCGGCCCCCTACGGCTTCCAACTGGAGCCGACCACCATTGAGGGCATCCGCACAAAAATGATGAAGCCTGACCCGGAAACGGCAGATATTGCAAAGCTGATGTTTGAAATGTACTCTCAGCCCGGAATTTCTTTCGGGGACATTGCCCGTTACTTTGCCGACGAGGGCATCCTGATCTACGGCAAGGAAATGAAACGGGGCTTTATCTCCCAACTTTTGAGAAACCCCATTTACGCACAGGCTGACCTCGATATGTACGAGTTCTTCAAAAGCCAGGGTACGGTGGTAGTCAATGAAGCCACAGATTTTGCCGGGACAAACGGCTGCTATCTCTATCAGGGCCGGGACGTGCAAGAAAGAAAAAACAAGCACCTGAAAGATCAGATACTTGTTCTGGCTCCCAGCGAGGGGCTGGTATCGTCTGATACATGGCTGCGCTGCCGGAAAAAGCTCATGGCAAACAAGACGTTCCAAGGCGGGCGCAAGGCAAAGAACACATGGCTTGCCGGAAAGGTCAAGTGTGGCCGCTGCGGGTACGCGCTTATGAGCGTCGGCAATCCAACAGGTGTTCAGTATCTCCGCTGCTCCAAGCGGGCTGACAGTAAAAGCTGTGACGGCTGCGGGACGCTCCGCACACGGGAATTTGAAAGGTTTCTGTACGGCGAGATGGTCAAGAAGCTGTCTGAGTTCCAGACGCTGACGGCAAAGCGAGAAACGGTCAATCCCAAATTGACCGCGCTGAACATGGAGCTTGCCCGCGTGGAGGACGAGATTGAAAAGCTGCTGAATACTTTGACCGGGGCTAATGCGGTGCTGCTGTCCTATGCCAACAGCAAAATCGAGGAGCTGGACACACGCCGCCAAGCCCTGACAAAAGAGATCGCGGCGCTGTCAGCGGAAACCATGTCCCCGGAACAGATTGAGCGGTTGTCGGTCTACCTGAACCAATGGGAAGAAATTGACTTCGAGGACAGGCGGCAGGTTGCCGACGGCCTGATCTCACAGATCCGCGCAACCGACGAACACGTTTCGATTGAGTGGAAAATTTGACTTTTACTTATCCATCGCACACGACAAAGGGCTGTGTGCCCTTGTCAAGCGATGTAAACAGTATGTGATACAACACACCAAATCCTATTGCACCATAAGCAACCCATAACAATCCCGATAAATTCCATAAGCCATTATTATATACTTCATTTCCAAATACAATCATTCCAAAAAGAACACTTCCAACAATAAGTCTTTTATAATATTTTGTTCCCCGCATTTTATAATCCTTTCTACTTATAAAATTTTATTCATTATTATAATGCGATTTCCCCGATAATTAACTTATTCAAATAAATTTCATCATCATAATAGTTGTTTATATTTGATAATAAAGAATCCAAAGAAGATATCTTAATATTTTCTTTTTCCTTTAATTCTTCAATATTTTCCCCACACAGGCACAACTCAACTTGTTTACTGCTATATTTGCCAACATTTGTACTTGGCATTTTATCTTTATACTTCTCCCATAACTCACGTGCTTCTTCTGATTTTCCATTGTAATGCATGCAAATGACAGCATGGGAAAACGTTTGAAAATATGCTTCAAATTGTAGTCTGTTTAAAATATTATGTATATTTCTTATCCATAAGTCTGTGTCGAAATTTATTATTTCTGTATTATCTCTATTTCTTCGCATAAGACTTTCATACAATACCGCATTTATTAGCAAAACATTGATTGAATTATCCTCTTTATCCAAAGATAAATTATTTCCTGCTTCATATAGCTTTTCGATAAAATATCTCTGGTTCTCTCTCATTTCAAATTTCTTTTCATTTTCCTGAAGAAGAAAATAGTTATAAATCTGTAATAATGCGTAGCCGTTATTGTCTTTTATTTTTTTTGCGGCGGAATAATCCCCTACGATACTGCCTAAATCAAGCATAGAGGTCAAATTAATATATACAGACCATAAAAATACCGCTGAAAAAAACAAAAAATAATACGAGCAAAAATCGTTGCCTATATACTTTGTCGTACACAACACTAATATCAATGAAATCAATCCAATAAATGCCGAACATAACGGTGCAGACACTAAAGACACCCTCATTTTACCCTGAAATGATTCATATTCTGTTTGGTTGCTAATTGTTGGTATCTCCGGTATGACAATTCCTCCAAATCCAATCTCCATACTTACAGCTATATGAAACTTTAAACCTTCTTTTTCTCTTATTAAACATATTGGAAATATGGCAATCATACGAATATCTATTTTCTGTAATTTAAAAGCAATCGCATGCGCCAACTCATGGAAACATACTGTAACCAGCAATGCCATGAAAAATATAATTATTCCTTTAAATATTCCTGCCGAAAGATACTCCGGATGCTTCTGTTCAATAGTAACTAGAACCATACCCAGTAATATTCCTATCACTGAAATAAAAACTACTATCAAACTGAATACAAAATAAAATTTAACTTTCTTCATACCAAACCTTTTTGCCTCTTAACATGCCTTATTTCCTAATCAATCAAATCAATCTTATCCAGCACATATCTTAATACACTCTGCTCATCTGTAATAATTTTGGCCTGATTAGAACCAAAAAAACTTAAAATTCTCTTTTCTTTACGCTGCAAATCAATGATATAATCTGTATCAGAATTCCAAATGCTATTATTATACGAAATGCTGTTACAGATAACACTTCAAATGAATTACCTACTAAAGCGATACACAATATTAATGTGCCTATTATACTAATCGTCCGTGCTAAACTAATTTTATTTTCCATAACAATCCTTTCTAAACAATCCATCACAAACGGCAACGAGAAAACTGCATATACAGCTTCCCCCTCTACCTATCTTATGTCTATACTATACCCATTTCCTTTCTCTGTTGCCATTTGTTTTCGTTGGTGATTTTTTGTTGGTTTTTGTTGCTTTTCGTTGGTTTATATACTATAATTATATTAAATATTGAGTTATAAACGAGGGGGACAATTACAGATGACAGCGCATACACTTCGTGTTCTTTTAGTGGAAGATGATGCCACTTCATGTATGGAAATAAACGATTATATCAACCAGTTAGACGATGTTACACTGGTCGCATCTACAAATAATGCTTCAACTGCTATTGAATATATGGAAAAATTTCTTCCTGATGCCGTTATACTGGACCTTGAACTGCATCAGGGCGGCGGTGACGGACTTTTTTTCTTAGCACAGCTTCAGCAGCTTGAACTTTCCAAGCACCCATATATCCTTGTAACCACCAATAATTCAAGTAATATTACCTATGAATCCGCAAGACAGCTGGGGGCAGATTTTATTCTTGCAAAGTATCAGGAAAATTATTCTGCACAATATGTTGTGGAATTTCTGCGCATTATGAAGAAAGTGATTTTTTCCGAAAAACAGAAAATTGCTTCCGAAATACCAGCTGCTCAACCGTCTGAATCAAAAGATAAAAGGCTGATTCAAAAAATCCAGCATGAACTGAATTTAATTGGCATCAGCCCGAAAGTTATTGGTTACCGCTATCTTACCGATGCAATCCTTGCCACCATTAACGAACCGAAAACACGCATTTTTAAAGTGCTGGGTGAAAAATATAAAAAAACAGATGCCAGTATCGAACGTGCCATGCAGAATGCTATCAACCGTGCATGGCGGACTTCCGATATTGATGATTTGCTGACTTATTACACCGCGAGAATCCATTCACAAAAAGGTGTTCCGACTATTATGGAATTCATATTTTATTATGCGAATAAAATACAGAACCAATTATAAATTTAAGTATCAACTTATTAATAATTTTTAAAAATAAGTTCCCATATTTTCCAATAAAGACTGCTCATTTTTACCTCCTGGTTTTAATGTTCAAGCTAAGCTTATAGCATCTGCCGGAAATAAAAAATTAGTTTTTATTGTTGTTTTTTCGTTGCTTTTTGTTGTTTTATGGAACTATAGGTGATTTTATGTACGCTGCTATTATTATTTCACACTTTTTTATATTAATTTGCTGCTTTTACTGTTATTGTAAAATTTTAAATCTGAATGATTTATTTTTGCGCTCCCGGATTTTATTTACTCTTTCCGCACTAATTATCGCTTGCGGTCTGTGTTTTATACATTCAATGATATATCCTGTTGCTATGTTTTTAGTATTATTCGTTTTTTATATTTTTATTACACTATTTACAAAAACCGACTGGTCCACATCTTTGAATGCCACAATCATTTCTATTGCAATGAGCCTGGTTTCTTTTACAATTTCCAGTTTTGTTTTCTCTACGCTTGTTTTTTTCATGTATTCATATATTAATATCAATAACCTTGTAGTGATTAAATTATTGAACGGATTTTTACAGTATTTTATAATACATATTCCATTTCAATTTAAACGTCTGAAAAAGGGCATGCCATTTTTATATGAACTTCAATTAAACAATATCGGTACTTGCATCAGCCTGCTCATATTAATATGTTATATTACTGCAAGCATTTCTAATACAACTGAAAATAATTACCTGCCGTTTATCATTCCTCTTTTCCTCATCTTCCCCTGCGCCCTCCTCCTGATTTCATGGTGGCGCGCTATTATAACGAAGAATTACCGCAGAAAGCTCCAGCAATTTGAAATGCAGAAACTAAAAAATGAACTTGTCCAAAAAGAGCAGGAAATTGCCCGGCTTTTAGAAAATAATAAAGCGCTGGCACAGATTATCCACCGGGATAATAAGCTTATTCCCGCCATGGAACTTGCCGTAAATACATTTTTGCAAAACCAGAATACATTATCCCCTCAGCAGCTTAAAGAGCAGGGTCTTGCCCTTGCCGCTCATTTACAGACAATGTCACAGGAACGAAAATTTAATTTGACCGAATATCAGACAAACGGACAGCCGCTTGCCTCTACCGGTATCTGTGCTGTTGATGCCGTTCTTCAATTAATGTATCAGCGCGCCTTACAGGAACAGATTGGTTATACCCTCCGCATTACCGAAAACATCAAAACCACTGCCATGCAGTCCCTTTCAGAAGAAGATTTTTCCCATTTGCTGGCGGATTTGATTGAAAATGCATTTATTGCAATGTCCGATGTACCGGATAAAAAAATTCTTATCAACCTTGGGCGAATGGGAAATCACCTGTCTGTTGAAATTTCCGACAACGGACAGCCGTTTTTACCGGAAATTTTTCAGGACTTTGGATTGAAAGCCCACACGACACATGCCGGAAACGGCGGAAGCGGCATCGGGCTTATGGACATCTGGAAACTCAAGAAAAAATACCGTGCCTCACTGGTTATTACGGAATATGCGCCCGGTACGTACTCCTATACGAAGCAGATTTCACTGATATTTGATGCCAAAAAGCACTATATTATCCAGACTTACCGCAGGCGCGAGCTTGGACAAATCCGCTTCCGTGACGACTTATACATATTTCCGTACTAATCCCCATTCCGCAGGCATTTTAATCCCGGAAAAATCGCGAACTGAATTTATTCAGTTCTGCGATAAAAAGGGATTTTTCATACTAATATGTTTTATCCGGGCAGTTTTCCTACCCCAAAACAATCTGCCCGGATTTATGCCCTGTCCTTTACTTTGCTTATTACCCTGCTTATTATCTCACTTATGACCTTACTTTATTCCCCTGCTGTTACCTTGCCGCCTTTACTAACAGCAGCTTATCCCCGCGTTTAACACGCTCGCTGGCGCGGTCTGCAAGAACGTGGTTGCCGTTTTTAATCGAATCAACCGTAGTGTGATATTTCTTTGCGATGTCCCAGAGCGTTTCCTCACCGGTTGCGATATATCCGATAATACTTGGAAATTTTAAGAACTCATTTTCCTCATACTCCTCTACTTCACACTCCATGACCGACTCGGTTTCACACGGCGCAAAGCAGATTGCATCAAGCCCCACGCTTCCTTTAATCTCCATTTCATTACTGCCCGTCATGGCAGCGCTTAACTGCTCTACTCCTGCATTTACGACATACTCCATATTAGTAATCTCCTCGTCAGACTTTACCTGTATTTTATTGGAAAACGGAACAGCGGCACGGATACTGCCCATTGGCGCCGCATCATTGGCAGTTACATAAAACACATTTGCAATAATCGCGCCGTCAACCAGCAGACCGTCTTCTTCAACGGTAATGTCGTCAATCTGCGCCACCCCGGTACAGTTGCAAATCTGCAAAATGTTGGTGTACTCCCCGGTATTCATGCGGTCCGAAGCACGGCAGCGCGAATTGTTACGCACCAACAGCTTATGAAAGACCGATGTCTGCGTGGTGTTGATGACATTTTTAACCGGCGAATAGACATCTGTAAGAATGGTTTTTTCCTTTTCTTCATATACCTTGACGTCCAGCGCCAGCACGAGTTCTACCTGCACCTCTTTATTTTCGCCGTCATAATCCGGTTTTACCTCAACATTGGAGTTGACCGGGTAATATTTGACGTAGCTGATCATATCCGGCGTACAGCCTGCGACATCTAATTTTCCGCTGAAATTCTGTGTTGTTTCATACCACTGTGCCATGCTGTTTTCTTCCGTGGACGAATACATTACAAATACATTCATTTCCCCTGCAATTTCCATGCCGTCATCGGTCAGTCTTGTCGTGAAGCTGCGTACATCGACATCTTCCCACAGCAGTTCCGCTACCTCCGACTTTCCCGCAGGAATCAGAAAGCTTTCACGGATACGCAGGTTATCCCGCATTGTCACGGCAAGCTGCGAATACTCCACATCGGTCGTTTTAAGCTGCAATTTGTCCTCGTCCTGCATTTCCAAAAGTCCGCAGCCAATCGGCGTATCGTGAATTTCTTCACATACAACGGTCAGTGAAATGATTGCCTTTACGCTTAATTTTCTGGAGTGAATCATTTTCACCGTAATATCTTCTAATTTTGCCTGACAGGAAACATATGTATTCTCGCAGTCCCCGGATAAGTTCACAACTTCCCCGATATTCATTGTCCCCGTCATTTTAACCGGAAGCACGGATTTTTCACCGCTTTCACTGCCCGCATACAGCACCGCAAAATCCATTCCGCCTGTGACTTCTGCCCGGTCGCCCACCGCTTTGACCGTATCAATATGGACACTGCCACGTTCTTTTACAATGGTTTCAATGTCTGCCTTGCTGTCCGGGACGTTAAAATCATCATCCAGTGTAATCTGCATGGTGTTACTGCATACAATTTTATTTTCATGAATTTCTTCTCTGTCGATTCTCAAATCAAATCTCCCTTCCCAACTATTTTCTATATTTTTATTTTATGTATGCCCGTTCTCTTTTATGCACTTTTTAATTACCGTTAAACAGCTTTTATACAATCCTGCTGCCGCATCAGGCTGATGGCTGTTTTTTCATTACATACAAAACACCACCGACTCCTCCCGCTTTTCAATTTTTAACACAATATACGGCGTGGTTGGCAGTTCCGTTATATCCTCTCCTGCCTCCGGCCCTAATAAATCGACATCTGCATAAACCGCATTTGTTCCCAGATACAGATCATTGACACGGATACTGTAGCCGCTAGTCGGCTGTGTGCCGTAGCCTGCCACGATATACGTTGCATCCTTTGTGGCATAGGTCATGCGCAATGTGTTCGCTTTTTTGGCTTCTATCAGTTTTTTTAATTCCACAGGGATTTCCTCCTCTTTCACTACGGTATATTCCAGCCCCATGACCTTACTGCTGTCCTTTTTTATCATACTGCACCCGCTAAGTGACACCGCCCCAAACACGCCTGTCACAATCAGCACCGATACAAGCAGACACAACCCGCAAGCATAAAACGCATGCCATCTTGCCGGAACATTCCCGGATATTTTACTTTTCTGCTTCATACAATTCCCCATTCCGCAGGCATTTTTATGCCGGAAAAATCAGCACATCGGTGTGATTTTTCATACAAAAACTCCGCAATAAGACTTGTTACATCTTATTGCGGAGTTTCCTGCTTTATTCTTTTTATCTGTTAATGTCTATTCAATCACATACCCTTTGCTGCGGATAACGTCAATTACTGCATCAACGTATTTTTCACAGGTTTCGACATTACCTGCTTCTACCATGACACGCACCAGCGGCTCTGTTCCGCTTTCACGGACTAAGATTCTGCCGTCTGTGCCCAGTTCCTTGGCTGCGCGCTCTACCATTGCGCGTACATCGGCATCATTTTGTGCCTGTGTCTTATCGGTTACACGTACATTTTTTAATACCTGCGGATAAATTGCAAGCGGCTCGGC
Organism: Lachnospira intestinalis; assembly: GCF_040095895.1. Lineage (NCBI taxonomy): Bacteria > Bacillati > Bacillota > Clostridia > Lachnospirales > Lachnospiraceae > Lachnospira > Lachnospira intestinalis. Next base: position 39,998 of record NZ_JBBMFS010000014.1, on the reverse strand, counting down.
AAGCTGGCTTAACGGCTTTTTCTTTGCCAGCATGACTTCCATCATCTTCAATGCCGTGATAATACCGTCACCGGTTGTCGCATATTTGCTGAAAATGATATGACCGGACTGCTCACCACCCAGACGGTAGCCGTTCTTTGACATACATTCATATACATACTTATCACCGACCTTGGTCTTTTCATAGTCGATGCCGACTGCATCAAAAGCCTTGTACAGCCCGAAATTGGACATGACTGTTGTAACGACTTTATTATCGACAAGCTTTCCTCTTTCTTTCATATAACAGCCATAGATATATAAAATATGGTCGCCTGTAATCACATTTCCCTTTTCATCCACACACAGACAGCGGTCTGCATCTCCGTCAAATGCAAATCCGGCATCTAAGTGTTCCCTAAGTACCAGCTCCTGCAGGCTTTCAATATGCGTAGAACCGCAGTTGTTATTGATATTGGTTCCGTCCGGTTCTGCATGAATCACGTATGTTTTTGCGCCCAGCGCATCAAAAATGCCCTTGGCAAGTGTCCATGCACTTCCGTTTGCGGCATCCAGACCGATACGCGTTCCCTTAAAGGAGTAAATTGCAAGGCTCATCAGATACCCCATGTAGCGGTTTCTACCTGCCGTATAATCCACGGTACAGCCGATTTTTTCTTTTGTCGCAAAAGGAAGCTCCGCCATATCGCCATCTAAATACTTTTCAATCTCATCAATGACATCTTCGCGCATTTTTTCGCCCTTGTCATTAATCAGCTTAATGCCGTTGTCGTAAAATGGGTTGTGGCTTGCGGAAATCATAATACCGCAGTCAAAATCTTCTGTCCGCACCACATATGATACGCTCGGTGTCGTTGTTACATGTAAAAGATACGCATCTGCACCGGATGCCGTAAGTCCCGCAACCAGTGAATATTCAAACATATAGCTGCTTCTTCTGGTATCTTTTCCGATAACGACCTTTGCTTTTCCATCCTCGTGGTTCTTTCCATAATACCAGCCTAAAAATCTGCCGACTTTATAGGCATGTTCTACTGTAAGATTGACATTGGCTTCCCCGCGGAAACCGTCTGTGCCAAAATATTTACCCATTTTAACTGCACTCCATTCTTTATTTTTAAGGATTTTTTAACTATGCCTGGTATCCGTTTGGATTGTTTTTCTGCCAGTTCCATGAATCGGCACACATCTTCTTTAAATCACGCTCTGCCTTCCAGCCCATTTCCTTATATGCCTTGCTTGCATCGCAGTAGCAGGTTGCAATATCACCTGCACGGCGCGGCTTGATTTCGTAAGGAATATGCACGCCGGAAGCGGCTTCAAAGTTCTTGACAATATCCAGTACGGAATAACCGTGTCCCGTACCGAGGTTGTAAATCTTTAAACCCGGATTTTCCTGTAATTTTTCAATTGCTTTAACATGTCCGAGGGCAAGGTCTACAACGTGGATATAATCTCTTACGCCTGTTCCGTCCGGTGTATCGTAATCGTTGCCAAAAACACCGAGGCACTTTAACTTGCCGACAGCGACCTGTGTAATATACGGCATCAGATTGTTTGGAATACCGTTCGGATTTTCACCGATTGTTCCGCTCTCATGCGCACCAATCGGGTTGAAATAACGCAGTAAAATGACATTCCATTCCGGGTCTGCCTTCTGGATATCCGTTAAAATCTGCTCTAACATGCCCTTTGTCTGACCGTATGGATTGGTAATCTGTCCCTTCGGGCATTCTTCTGTAATCGGTACAAATGCCGGATCGCCGTATACAGTTGCTGAAGATGAGAAAATGATATTTTTTACGCCGTGATTTCTCATGACATCAAACAGCACCAGTGAACCTGAAATGTTATTCATATAATATTCAAGAGGCTTGGCTACTGACTCACCAACTGCCTTTAAACCGGCAAAATGAATGCAGGATTCAATTTTTTCCTGTGCAAAAATCTTTTCCAGTGCTTCTTTATCATTAATGTCTGCTTCGTAAAATGTTACCGGCTTTCCCGTAATCTTTTCTACTCTCTTTAACGCTTCCCTGCTGGAATTGACAAGGTTATCCACAACAACAACCTCATATCCTGCGTTCTGTAATTCTACCACTGTATGGCTTCCGATGTAACCTGCTCCACCTGTTACTAAAATTGACATAAATCCTCCATTCTGCCCGTTTCGACATTCTGATGTAAATTTTTCACCTTCCGGTTTTATTCATAAGGCACTACGTCCTTGTAAATCTCTTTTAAGTCTTCTCCAAAGTAATCTGACTTTTTAAGACTGCCGGCCAAAGCTTTTTTAAGAACTTCGGCGTAAACTTTCGTAAAACGTTTCGCCGTATCTCCGTACATATGTCCCTCTCTGTCCCAGAAATCTCCTTCTTCCCTGTCAAAAGCCTCAAAAGTAAGGTAATTAAAATTATAATACTCCACATTTAATTTCTGTGCAAGGTTTCTGATATAAGAATCCGCCTGTGCAAATTTTTCTGCATACTGCGCAACGGTTCTGGGGTCCTGCGTGACCGTCGTAAAAACAATCTGAATATCATTTTTTCTGCACAGCTCTACCATTTTTTCAATATACTGACATTCGCTCTGTGCAACAAGGCTTTCGTCCCAGCCAAGTACCGTTGTCTTTGCTTTAGACGCATTTTTTGACTTATTAATAAAGCCCTTTCCTTCATAGACATCATTTTTATCCATGCTGACAACATCGGGCGAATATTCCTTATAGTCATCAGACAGCTTCTTTGCCACCGTCTTATCAATCATGTAATAACACTGCCAGTAATTCGTCCATTTTAAAAATGCCCCGCGGTATTCCTCTTTTGCGATTCTGCTAAAGAAATAGGAAACCTTTAACAGACTGTCGGGATAGCCGTTATACACCTGATGAAACAAAATACTCTCATCGTGGCGGTTAATCAGATACTGGTAATCAATATCCAGCACGACGACCTTAGGACTGCTTATTTTTATGGCATACTGTAACGTGTAATAGGCATCTATCATATACTCACCGCCGATGCACATATTCATGGCACCGGCATCAAGCCCGCTCTCCAGTTCATCGGTTGCAATCCCATAACTGCCGTGCGATGTTCCTAACACCAGACAGTCCGGATTCGTTGTTTCAAGTTCATGAAACATAACCCGTGTCAATCCCGGCTGTACGAGCATAAAATTCAGCAGATTATTTAAAACCACTACCAAAGCCACAAAGACTGCCGTCAACGTAAAACTTTTCTTTTTTTTCATGATTTTTCCGTTCCTTTTAAATCATTTCTAAAACTGTGCATACATAAATTCCGTTGAACTGCTTACATAGCCAAACGGTGCTGTTGCAAATATCAGTATCAGATAAACTGCCCAGCGCACAACAAGCGGACGTTCCGCCACGAAATCGCGCAGCGACATCCCTTTTTCCTTCATCACACTGCTTATAAACAAAATGATTGTCGCCACAATCAGAATCGTCCAGTCTCTTTTTATCAGTCCCAGCTTATAAAGACTTCCGTCTGTTAAAATGCCGATTTTAAAATTGATAAATACGGCGCGCATTGCATAAAAGGCAGTTGTCGCCGTTGCACACGCATCAAAGAGCCAGCCGATATTGACTAAAATAAACGTTCTGAATATCTGAAATGTCTTCCAGCCCCGGCTTTCCGTATTCACATGACAGACTGCTGCCCATTTTGCGTAATATGGCTTTAACAGGTTACTTGCCGCAATAATCAGTCCGTTGTACAATCCGTAAATAATATACTTCCATGCCGCACCGTGCCATACGCCGACTACAAAGAAAATCAGCAGATTGGCGGCACAAATCGGCAGAATCTTACCGGTCTTTTTACCAAAAACTTTCTTGGCTTTCTTACCGAATGCCAGCATTTTTTTAGAAATGGAAAACGGATAAAAAATGTAATCCTTCATCCACGTTCCCAGTGTAATATGCCATCTGCGCCAGAATTCCCCGATTGATTTTGAAAAATACGGCTGGCGGAAGTTCTCGTCCAGACGGATTCCAAACAGTTCGGAAACACCAATAACCACATCAATACCGCCGGAAAAATCGCAGTATTCATAAATGGAGAATGTGAGCAGTGCCACAATCACATACATACCCGAATATGTATTCAAGTCGGCAAATACGGCTTTTGAAAAGACGTATGCGCGGTCTGCTAAAATCAGCTTTTTTGCCAGTCCCCATGCAATCCGCTGTGCACCGTACTCAATATTTTTCAGATTAAAATCGTGCGGCTCAAACAGTTGCGGTGCAAGGCGGTCATAACGTCCAATCGGTCCCTGTAAAAGCTGCGGCAGATATGCCGTAAACAGCGCCAGCCGGAAAATATTAGTTTCCGGTTCATATTTTTTCTGATAAACATCTATCACGTAACTCATTGTCTGGAATGTATAAAAAGAAATTCCAAGCGGCATCACAATTGAAAGCTTTCCAAGCGGAAATGCCTGATGAAATACCGAAAACAATGAAGTCAGATTCAGTATTGTAAAATTGACATACTTTAAAAAGACAAGAATTCCGAAATTGGAAACCAGCCCGAATATCAGCCATCTGCGCCGCATAAGCTTTTCTTTCTGTGCAGCCATCAGCCTTGTAATACAGTAGCTTGTAATAATCGTAAACAAAATATAGCCCATATAACGGATTCCGTAAGTGGCATAAAAGCCGAAGCTGACAAAAAGCAGCAGCTCCCACTGATATTTTTTCGGAATCAGATAATACAGGCACGCCGTCAGCGCCATCGCCATAAAAAATCCTGCTGAAATAAACGACATTTTTTCTTCTCCGTTTTTATTAAATTCCTTTTGCTAAAAAACATTCCCCGCTTTGCTGATTTTAGCACATTTACAGACATTGCACAACGGATTAATGGGAAAAAGCCGCTTGACTATTTAAATTTTCACGTTTAATATGGTAGAGTATCACATACAGCAAAAATGCGGCATAAAATGCCTGCGGAATGGAGATTACATGAAAAAATTATTCGAGCAGATTGTAAAGTTCGGAATTGTCGGTGCAATCGCTTTTGTCATTGACTATGCCGTGCTTTTTGTGCTGGTTCAGTTCTTACATATGGATTCAATCATTGCGGCAACGATTTCCTTTACGGTATCCGTTATTTTTAACTATCTTGCCAGCATGAAATATGTATTTGTAGGCAGAGCCGACCAGTCCAAACAGACCCAGTTTATTATTTTTATCGTATTAAGCGTTATTGGTCTTGGTATCAACGATGGTATCATGTGGATTTTAAACGGTATCTTATCTCCGTTTATCCCGACCTACTACTACCTGGTTTCAAAAATCGTGGCAACGGCGATTGTTATGGTATGGAACTTTGTTTCAAGAAAGATTTTCCTTGAAGAAAAGAATCAGGGAAATGAAAATGCGGCATAACGGCACAAAAGCAAATCCGGGACGGGATAAAATTCTCTGTCTTTGTATTGCCGCCCGCATGGATATTAACGAAATCCGCCGCGCATTGGAAATTTCCAATTGTGCAATCCTTTACGCCAGAAACACGCCCCCAATATCCGCTCACCCACACTCTCACAGCCATGAACATGACACCACCGAAGTTAAGTAACACGTTGAGGTGGGGTCATGTTCATGGCTACTGTCAAGTAACACGTTGAGGTAGGGGCATGTTCATGGCTACCGTCAGGTAACGGTGAAGTGGGGACATGTCCAAGGAAGCTTTTATTCTGCCATCATCTTCTCTGTAGACCATATCTCTACTTCATAATGATTTGCCTTATTGTAACGCTTTCTTAAATTCTTTAACTGCTTTAAGTATTCCATCGTTACTTTACCTGATAACTTGGATTCACCTTCGGTTCTCTGCTGGAACTTGTACGGAATCTCTACAACCTTCTTGTATGTACCCATTGCAAGAACTTCCACCATAATCTTCCATCCAATCGGCTGTAAGTCGGCATTTTCAATAACCTCGCGGCGGAACATGAACAGACCGCTTGTCGGGTCTGAAATCTTTCGCAGGCACGGTAACATAAACTGACCGATTTTACGGGCTGTACCGGATACAAACTTTCTGTACCAGTTGAGTCCGCCGTCATCGCCGCCCGGAATCAGACGGCTCGGAATACAGAAGTCTGCACCGCTTTCCATTGCCTTATACATATATTTTAAAACGATTGGCGGATGCTGTAAATCCGCATCCATGCATGCCATATATTCGCCCTTTGCAAGGGAAAATCCTTTTAATACGGCAGTTGCCAGTCCTGTTTCACCGGTTCTGTGTTCCATGCGTACAGCCGGAAAATCCTTTGCAACTTCCATAATAACCTGTGGTGTATCATCTTTACTGTCGTCTACAAAAACGATTTCATAAGGAATTCCTTTTAATGCATCATCAATCTGTGTTACAAGATTTCTGATATTCTTTCCTTCATTAAATGTTGGTACCACTACTGATAACATAATTTTCTCCTTCAAATCTATCCTGATGTGTTTTTATTTTTCGATGTTTCGACTTGTGTATTATAATACCTTTATTACAATCTGACAAGTTTTTCACATAAATTTCTTATTTTATTGTCCGCCCCAGTATCCGAGTTCGACACCTTTTTCATAAATTCCCTTTGCTTTGGCATAGTAGCCATACGCATTAAAATGTGTCCAGTCTGCCCTGAGCTGTTGTGAAATCTCACCTCTTGTAAAGCCGTCAAGGTCTTCATCGGTTGCTTCCAGTCCGCAGTCACTTAATCCATTCTGAATCATATAGAGCCGCATGTTGATAAAATGATCCCCGTATGCCTTGGATAATGCCTGCTCCCACGGTGTTTCGCCCATGCCGATATAAATTTTATTCATATCCACGGACAGTTCCGGGTCATCGGTATCACCGACAATAATATAATATTTACAGCCTGTACCTTCCAAAATGGAATCATACTGCGCAATTAATTCATCATAGTCATTATACCAGCCTGCGTTACTGCCGATTTCCAGCACAAGAATGTCATCTTTACGCTCCACCGCCGCCAGTGTATAAACCGGTGTGCCTTCTTTAATATTCACATCTGTGCCGTATAAAATCTGGCTTTCACCGTCATAAGAATTGGTTACATAATATTTTTCGCCGTTAATCACACAGATATTGGTCTGGTCTGACTGAAAATTATAACCGCTGTAATCTTCCATATAAACATTATCCCCGTCATATAAAGACTGCAGCTTAAATTCAGCAATGCCTGTCCCGTCAATGACAATATCACGGTCAACCACCATGGTAAGACCGCCTGCACGGGTCGCAATTTCTTTTGACGTTTCTCCGTTGACACCAAGGTTGTATGTTTTCAGCCCCGTAAACTGCGAAAGCATATCCGGTGCCGTGGCATAGCTGATATTTGTTGTAATGCCGTCCAGCGTAATAAACCCCGGTGTAGTCGCGCAGCCGTACATCATACTGTCACCCCAGCAGGAAATACTTCTCTTTACACCATCATACGGTACAGTTTCCGCTGTGATGGTTCTTTTTCTGGTTTCATGTGGTTTCTGATTTTCCGTCTGCATTGACGAACCGCCTGCAATTTCATTATCATTTTCCACAATGTCCCATATATTTTTGGATATCTTTTGTAATCGTGCCGGTGTTGTCTGTACTGTACCGCCATGTACCAGAACCTCTGAAGCAATCAGCAGTACCACAAAAACCGTTACGGAAAAACAGACAACAATTTTCTTTCTTACTTTCACAAATATCCCTCTTTTCTATTTACATTAACCAACAGTCTGAATTATACCACATAAACAGCAGCCATATCTGTGCAAATGCAAAAAATATCAGAATTGCCGTGCGTATTTTCGGACGTACGCTCTTTAAAATCTCATAAACGCCCATATATACGACAAAGCTGCCCACTGTAAAGCGGCAGGTGCTCATGACATGGGAGGTCAGCGGCACAAGCAGGGAAATGATTCCGAACACCGCCATGGAATAATATTTCCGGTAAAGCATATATCCATACACTGCAAAAATACCGATACAAAACCATCCCATATAGGTATATCGCGGTTCAATCTGTCCGGTGCACGCTTTCCATAAAACGCCCACAACCGGAAAATACGTATCTTCACGCCATGCAATCTGCACGTTTTTATAAGCCCACACATCGCCACAGAAAAAGCGCAGGAAGGTCATATAGCAGAATGCACCGAACGGACACAGCATAACCGCAAAAATGTGTTCCGGCAGTTTCAACATCTGCACGATGAAGCTTTTGATTTTTGCCCATGTGATAAGTTTTCCACCGTCCGCCGTCAAATCCAGATACATTTCCACAATCAGCGCAAATACAAGCAGGCAGCCTACAATTCTTGTCGCACTGGCAAATGCAGCGGCAAACCCTGCCCACAAGTACTTTTTTTTAGCTGCCGCATAGAAAAACAGCGCAATAAACAGCACAAACATCGCTTCTGTATACACAGAACCAAAGTAAAAAGAATAGGGACCTGCAAACATCAGAAGCGGAATCAAAAGATAGTCTTCACTCCTGCCACCACGCACCAGACTCATATATTTAACTGCTGTAAATGCAGCGATAAAAATACATACCGTTGATACCGTCATACCGACCCAGTACGTGTCCATTACACCGAAGGTCAGCATTTTCACAAACCGGCAGACCATCACATACATCGGGAAAAATGCCCAGTTTGCCTGTGGGTCCGTATCCAGCGGAAATGTATATCCGTTATCAATCATAAACTGGTACCGCTTGGCATCCCACTGGTTCATTAAAAATGCAATGGAACGGTCCGTTCCCATATACACGTTATAAATCACCATCAGCACCAGCATAAACAGGCGGGACATCAGCAGTATAAAAAACAGTTTTAAAATCAGCCGGAAATTTTCGTTTTCTCTATATATTTTAGCCAGTCTTTCCATATTTACCTCATTTCTAAGCGGTTTTGCCGCAAAGCTGTGATAAGAATTTCGCGCAGGCGGTTTCCCATCTGCCATCAGGGATATTTGTTCTTGCCCAAAATCAAAAATGGGACGCCTATCACGATTGGATGCCGCCCCATTTTATTATAAAATCTGCATAATTTTTAATATAATCTGGTACAGAAACGCCGGAACTGCAGCAATCACCGGTATTAAAAACATTGCAACGACTACTGCATTGAGCAGCTGAAGCCATACAAATACCGCACAATACTGAATCCATGCCGGAACATTGATTTTCTTAAAGTGGTCAATGACAAGGCATACAACCAGTATTAAAAGTGTAGCAAGCGTAATCAGCAGTCCTTCTTTTCTGCCCTGTGGTTCAAATTCCATGGTAATTGTATTTTCACCGGAGTGAATCTTTACCCCTGTAAAAAGTCCTGCGATTTCTTTTGCCTGCACCTGCTGCCCGTTGACGCTGACTTTCCAGTTTTTGCTGTAAACCACCGGTATCAACGCATAATTTTTCGTTGCCGAACCGTCAAGCTTAACAGTCAGTGAATCATTGGTATAAGATACATCGCATTTTGTATTTTCATACGCTCTGCACAACTTCTCCATCTTATCCATATCCAGCTGTGCAAAGCTGACTTCGCTGACTTTTAAATACCAAGGGTCATCGTATTCAATACGGATATCGATACTCTCATTGTCAAAACAGCCCAGATACAGCAGATTGTTGTTATAATCCGTAAAGTACGCTGTATTTTCCACATCACCCAGTGTCGGCACCGGCACTTCTTTGTCATTGACATAGACATGCATGGAGCTGATCAGCCATGATGCATTGGCATCACTGTTGCGGTTATTGATATCCACAATCTTTAAATACACTGCCGCATTGCCGCTTATCTGTGTATTATATTCCAGTACTGTATCACTCTTTTTTACAGAATACGACATACCCTTTACCAGCGGTTCCTTATCTCCCGAAAGTGCCGTATAGAACTTATTATGTAAGTCAACCCAGTCCACGCCCAAGTCTTCTGATGCAAAAGATGACGCTACGGTCATTGCAAACGGAAGCCGGTAATTGGCAGAATATAATTTATATCCTTCCTGCGGTGCTTCTTTACTGTCTATGTCGTAATCTGCATAACTTTTTTCCAGTGTATACAGCGCCGGGTCCAAGTCATTCTGATTGACGGCCTCCGTTACATGAAACAGTGCATTCGTAAAGACGGTTCCGCCGGAATCTAACAGCCACAGAAAATATTTTGAATATCCCCAGTTTTTTGCAAAAGTCTGTGTGTCACTCTCTAATGCCGCCGTAAAGCTTGACAGTGCGCCACGGCGCAGTATCAGCGGATAATTGGCATTCAGGCTGATGTCCGGATTGACAATACGGTCTGTTGCCGATTCTTCAATATCAAGTGCTTCATAGGCTTCATTGGCATACTGCACATAATCACCGACCTGGTACGCTTCATAGGTATAAAACTTCGGCGGACCAATCAGTGCAAATGCCCCTAAGAAAACTTCCACCGCAATCACGGCAAGCACGGATTTGACGTTAAATTCGTCCTTTTCTTCTTTGAGCTTTCTTAAATAAACGATAAACATCGTGATAAAGACTGCCACAAAAAAGATTGTCGCAAGAATCTCGTTATTCTGCGGAATCAGCAGATAACCGGCTGCATATACCAGGCACATTACCGCCGCAATCACAATCTGACATTTGATATACTTCTTCTCAAGCGGCATATCCGCAAACATTTTCTGTGCATAATACGCGCCCATGCAAAGCAGTGTAAATGCAATCAGGAAACCGTTTCTTAATGTATAGCCGTTGTAAGAGCCGAAGTGCCACATTAAATTGATGCCTTCCACAAACATCGGAAGCAGGGCAATTCCAAGCAGGCACGCCATGACACGGCACATTTTTTTATCTTCTTTATATTTCTTTAACCCGATAAGAATCACGGCAAGCACAAAGCTTAATCCGTACAGCATCATATAACGCTGGAATGCCGCCATAGAGCCGTCTGTGACAATCGCACCCTTAATCCAGCCAAGGTACTGCGATACAATACTGCCGCCCGCATTTCCTCTCTGTGAACCGGATAACTGCATAAATACCGGAATTAATACAAAGCAGGACAGTCCCATGCCCGCCGCCGTACCGATTCCTAAATTCCATGCGTGCTTTTTCCATTCTTTGCGCTCACACAGCAGTAAAATATAGACACCGCTGACTAAAAATACGTAAATAAGCGCCATTGCGCTTAAATAGTAATTAATGATAAAGCTTAATGCCACCATAAAGATGTAAAACAGCTTCTTTCCCGTTGTCAGCAGTCTGTCGAGTGCCAGCATCAACAGCGGAAACAGTGCAACAATGTCCATCCACGGTGTAAAGCAGGAGCCGTATAAAATGACGTATCCACAAAGCGAATACATCACGGCAAACGCTGTCTTTACCGGATAGAGCAGCTTCGGGAATTTGTGATTGAGCAATGCATACATTGCAACGGACATAAATACCATTTTTACTGCCGTCAGTATGGAAATGCTCTCTAAAATGAGGTTTCTCGGGACTAAATATAACAGCAGATTAAAAGGACTTAACATTGAAAAGGCTGAAATACTCATGGATACATTCGTTCCGAGTCCCGTATACCAGTCAAACCACAGCGATGCCTTTCCGTGCATGAAATCCCACAGATGTGCATACAGCGGCGCGACCTGCTGCATATTGTCAAAATAATCAATCCGGTTTCCGCCAAACGGCCAGATTCCTTTTAAAATCAGCGTAATTAATACAACTGCCAGGGTAATCGCCCCCGGGATACTGTATGGCTTTAATTTCTTTGCCAAAACGTTCACTTTCTCTTTCATATAACTCCTTTATTTTAAAGAATGGCACTGCTCCACAGACAGAATGTCACATTATCTGCCACAAAATGAATCGTGTCACATTCCTTTTCCTCAAGTTTTCCGATTTCAAATGTAAATGTTCCTGTACCCTGTATTTCTCCGATTTTTCTGTCGTTGCAGTAAACTTCGACCCTGCCGTTTCCCGCAAACTCCGTGACTTCACACTGATAGGAGGCATTCTCTGCCGTGCGGTTTAACACGTAGTAAAGATATGCGTCCTTTCCGCTGTTTGTACTGCCCTCGTACTGGTCTTCCTTCCAGCCTTTTCCCTTGCGGCGGCATACATTGATACTGCGCTCATTTCCGTCTTTATCTTTGAGTGTCGTACAATATTCTGTCGTTCCCGGTTCATAGGACAGTTTTCCGTAGCCCGGCCAGTCAGAAAGCTCATGGGTCAGATAATACATTCTGTATTCCAGTCCTACGTCCGGATTTTTACCCCACCACAATACCAGCAGGTAAAAACAGGCAAGTATTACCGCCCCTGCATAAAATGCTGCTTTTACGCTCTTTTTTTTCATCATTTTTAACACCTGTGTGCTTTTGCTTTTATAGTTTTCATTTTAAACATGCGTAACGATACAGGTTCCTGTTCCCTTTATTACAACCGAACGCTTGCCAGCGCTGATAAAGAAGCTTTCGCCTGCCTTGTACGGCATCGTCTTATTGCCGTCATCCGTTTCAATGGTTCCCTCACCGGAAATAAATAAAACAGACAGGAAAGATGTTTCATCCATGCCGATTTTGACTTCTGAATAAATGTCATATTTCAGGCATTCAAAATACTTGCACTGTACCAGACGTTCCAGTGTATAGGCATCGTTTTTCTCCAGAATCACTTCGCAGTTTTCATCCTTGACATAGGCTTTGGTATCGACAACGTCCAGTGCCTTTGCAACGTGCAGTTCACGCGGATTGCCGAACTTATCCCTTCTGTCGTAATCGTACATGCGGTATGTACTGTTGGAATTCTGCTGGATTTCACAGATTAAAATGCCCGCACCAATCGCATGGATTGTTCCTGCTTTTACCATAACGACATCGCCCGGCTTTACATCTATGCGGTTTAACACCTCTGTAATCGTATTGTTCGCAATACGTTCTTCAATCTCCTCTTTGGATACGTCCTTTGAAAGTCCGCAGTAAAGGTATGCACCCGGCTCACAGTCAATGACATACCACATCTCGTTCTTTCCGTATTCGCCTTCATTTTCCAGTGCATATTCATCATCAGGATGAATCTGGATTGATAATGCCTGCTTTGCATCAATAAATTTAATCAGTACCGGAAAACGATCCTGTGCCTGACACTTCCAGCCAAGCGCCTCTTTTCCGATAATGGACAGATAGTCATTAAAGAGCATGCCCTTATATCTGCCGTCTGCAATCCGGCTCTGTCCGTCCGGGTGTGCGGAAAGCTCCCAGCTTTCGCCGATAACATCATAATCACACTTTTTACCGAATACCGTGCGAAGCTTTGTGCCGCCCCACAAATTATCCTTAAACGCCGGATCTAACTTGACAACCGGCTCGTTAGCAGCTTTGACATAATTGTCCTCTGCCGTTCCGTCACTTTCCTGACTGTATATCTTTACCATATCGCTTTCGGATAAGATTTCACCGATACCGACTTCGATAATGACTACATTTTTATCGGTTTTATTCGCAACCTTATGCTTCATGCCAATCGGGACAAAAACACTTTCATACTTATGATAGTCTTTCGTTTCCGTTCCTAATGTAATCGTTGCCGTTCCTTCTACAACAGACCAATGCTCACTGCGCATTTCATGCTGATGCAGATTCATGCTCATGCCCGGAAATACCGTTACCTTTTTGACCTTGTAACCGTCTGAGGCATTAAGCAGTTCATGGATTCCCCATTCTCTGTAAGAAATCCGGTTATAATCAAAGTAATTTTCATACTTTTCTTTATTCTCGGAAATGATATTTTTAATGTCATCAACGCGTTCCTTGGAAGATACGTAAACAGCATCTTCGGTATTTACAACAACAACATCCTGAATATCATTTGTCACCACAAGCTGTCTGTCTGCACTGTTAATAACCATTACATCTTCACAGTGGTTTTTTAAGACATTTTCGCTGTGGGATACACTTGAATTTTCATCTAAGTCGCAGACATTCCCGACATCTTTCCAGCGGAATGCCGTTTCCACGACCTTCATATCCTTTAACTTTTCAAAAATCAGGCGCTCAATACTGCCTTGTGGAATGTCTTTCATGACTTTCTGCGAAAAACGCACGGTACGGCGGATTGCTGCCACCTTCCGCTTTGCCATCCGGCAGGTATCATAGAGTTCCGGACAAATTGCCCTCGCCGCATTGATTAAATCCCCTGCACGGTATAAAAACATACCGCTGTTCCATAAAAATCCATCGTCATAGCCAAAGCTCTCATCATCGTCCAGACGGATTTTTTCAATAAATTTAAGGACATTTTCCTCATCTCTTAACAGATATCCGAAATTGGAATTTTTCTTTGCCGGCTTTACACCAAGTGCAACAATACTGCCCTGTTTTGCAAGCTCCTTTGCCCGAATAATTGCATCCTTATATTCCTGCCCCTCAATCAGGTTGTCAGCCGTCACAACAAACACCAGTTCGGACTGGTTGCAGAACTGGCTGCCAAGCATAATTGCCGCAGCGGTTCCCTTTGGACTGCCTTCAAGTACAACACGATACTTGAGGCTCTGGAATGCTTTCATCTGACCGTTTACAATATTGCGGTAGCTTTCCTTTGTCACAATAATAAATTCATCGCAAAACGGCATATTTCTGACAACCGTTTCCTGCAATAAAGATCGTCCCTCTTTAATATTCATAAACTGCTTCGGATAATTTTTTCTTGAGAGCGGCCAAAGGCTGTCACCACTGCCTCCGGCAAGTATTACACACTTCATACAATCTCCAATCTGCTCAAAGCGTTATTCCTGTTCCGGCTTCTCCGGTTTGAAATTGAGTCGTTCTTCTTCCACTACCAGCGGTCTGTTCATCAGACGCTTGTTCATGCTTAAAATATATTCCCCAAGCAGTCCGATAAAGAACAGCTGGAGTGAACTGGTCAGGCTGACTAAAATAATCAGTGGAACCATACCTGCCTGGAATCTGTTCCAGTATATTAATTTCAGAATAAAATAAATAATTGCCACAATGACACTGAGTCCTGCGCAGGCAGCGCCTAAAAAGGTTGCAATACGCAGCCCGATTTTCGTATAAGACGTAAAGCTTAGCATTGCCGCATCATACAACGTATAAAAATTGTTATGGGTCTTGCCGGCACGTCTTTGTGCCTGTGTATATTCAATCTCCGTGCGCTTAAAGCCCAGCTCGCCGACAATGCCACGGATAAACGGAATCGGGTCCTTTAAATCGCGCAGAACCTGTACAAAGCTTTTATCATACAGTCCAAAGCCCGTAAAATGCTCAATCTGGTCTACGGAAGACATTTTCTTAATCATCTTGTAATAGCAAGAACGCAGGAAATACATCACCGGATTTTCCTTACTGCTGGTCTTTACTGCACAGACAATTTTATATCCTTTTTCCCACTCTGCAACAAGCCGCGGAATAACATCAATCGGGTCCTGGAAATCCGCACAGACCGGAATCGTACAGTCACCCTCGGTCTGTAAAATGCCGTAATACGGTGAATTAAACTGACCGAAATTCTTTGCATTAAAAATCGCTTTGATTTTTTTGTTATTCTCACAGAGTGCTCTTAACTTCACCCTTGTTGTATCTCTTGAATCGTTATCAATAAACAAAATTTCATAATCATACTGCGGGAGGTCTTTTTCAAACATCGCAATCAATGCCTCGCTTAACGGAACCACATTTTCTTCCTCGTTATAGCATGGCACCATAATACTAATCTTTTTCATCGCTTCTATTCCTTTATACGTAATTCTTCCTGCACCAGTCTACGGTTTTTTCAATTCCCTCCGCAAACGTTACACGCGGCGCAAAGCCTGTGTCTTTTTCCAGATCGGAAATATCTGCGCACAGATACATCACCTGCTTTTCCTGATAAGGAATTTCTCCAAATCCAATCTCTGCCCCCGGTGCTGCCGCATCACGGATTGCTTCGATGTATTCCCGAAGCGGTCTTGCCGTTCCACCGCCGATACAGTAAGTCTTACCGGACACGCCTTTTTCTCCGAGAAGATACATGGCATATCCTGCATCCGCGCTGTAAAGGTAATCCCACATCTGTTCTCCTGCGGTACACTGCGGCCGCCCGCCTTTCAGGAGACTGACAATCGTACTCATAACCATTGTCTTTGCTCCATCAAACGGTCCGTAAATGCTGAGGATCCTTGTCCAGATATGGCGGATTCCCTTCTGTTCACAAAGGATTTTTGTCATCTGACCTGTACAGAGCTTTGCAATCCCGTAGCCGTTTTCGGGAAATGCCGGTGTAGACGCATTTAAGCTGCCTTCCACCCGTCCGTATTCTGCCTGTGAGCCGGCGCCGACAAATGTCGTACAGCCCAGTGCAGCGGCAGCTTCTACGGCATCTAACGCATAACGGACATTTTCAAGCTGTCCGTAAGCGTTGTTACGGCTGTTGCCAAACGTCCCGTCCCAGCCAAAGTGGTAAAATACGTCTGCGTGTTCTATCTTTTCATGCAATGTTTTTAACTCTTTTAAATCACACGGCACAATGTGTACCAGCGGTGACTTTGGAATATTGTCTGTTCTTCTGGAATCCGGTCTTACAACTGCTTCCACTTCAATTCCGTGGCTTATTAGTTCTGCAATCAGTGCTGTTCCAATTGCACCGGTCGGTCCCGTAATAACTGCTCGTTTCAATTTCTTCTCCCTTATGAAATCGGCTTTATAATCATATTACTGTAAAATTCATCCCTGTCAAGGAACGGTGCTAAGTCTTCCAGCGGCGGCGATACGAGTGTACCGTCTTCTAACCGCTTTGTCGCTGACTTCGGTTCAAATTTCTGTTCGGTAGACACCATAATCTCACAGATTGCCGGTCCTTTAACTGCCAGCACCTTTGAAATGATTTCATCAAGCTGTGCATTGGTTTCACATCTAAAGAACGGATAACCGTAAGCCGGCGCTAATTTGCCCATATCCGGGAAGCTTAAATCGCCGCTTTCCGGTCCGATACCGACAAAATGCTTCTCAAACAGATTCGTCTGTGTCTGACGGATTGAATGATACCCCTGATTATTGATCACAAATATCTTTACCGGCATCTGATGATGGATAATCGTCTGTAATTCCTGAATATTCATCTGGATACTGCCGTCCCCTGTGACTAAAATCACATCTTTAATATCGTCATGCTTTAACGCTTCTCTGTTTAATGCAAGATTGCCGTGTTCTGCAACTACCGCACCGATTGCTGCCGGAAGGTCATATCCCATGGAAGCAATCGCAGAGTTGATAATAAAGCGCTGTCCTTTTTTAATGACATAAGCGTGGCTTCCGACTACACATGCTGAGCCGTTGCCGACAACCGTCACCTGTCCTTCTGACAGACGGCTGCTTAATTCTTTAATAAATGCATACACATTGGTATGCTTCGTGTCTTCATAATGTTTTTTCTGTACAACCGGATACTTTGCCTTCCATTCCTGACATCTTTCTACCCAGCTGCTCTCTTTAAATAACGGTGTATTTCCGGCTGCCTGTTCTGCCTCAAGGCGTGAAACCATTTTTGCAAGCAGTTCCTTTGCATCGCCCCATACCGGTAAATCCACATGCAGGGTCGGCTTCTTTAACTCAGCTTCATCCACATCATTGACAATGACATAGGCTTCTCTTGCCCATGTCTTCCAGTTATAGCCCACCTGACGGATACTTAAACGGTTGCCGCACGCAAAGACTAAGTCCGCGTTCTGTACGGCAAAGTTACCGGCACGGTCGCCCATAATGCCGCCGCGTCCCACATACAGCGGGTGTTCGTCTTCAATGGCATCAATGCTGTCCCAGCCTGTCGCTACCGGAATGCCAAGCAGTTCCACAACTTTGCGGAAATCTTCATATCCGCCGGAAATGCGGATACCGTTTCCCGCATAAAATACCGGACGCTTTGCACTGCGGATTTTATCGAGAATAAGGTCAACCGTTTCATCTGGAATTGCCGGTGCCTGCTCCGCTTCATATTCTGCCGGGTCAAACCCTTCCAGTTCTTCCGTTTCGATATAGCTTCCCTGAAAATTCACCGGAATATCAATCCAGCACGGACCCGGTCTGCCTGTCGTTGCAATATAATATGCCTTTTCAAGACAGTAACGGATACGCTTCGGATCTGTCACCATTTCGGCATATTTTGTCATCGCTGCCGCTGACTTTGTAATATCAAATTCCTGGTCGCCCATGGCGCGGAGCGCAAGTCCCGTACTTCTGGCTGTCGTGTCAAAACGCACCTGACCGGAAATAACAAGCATCGGAATCGAATCCAGAAAGCCTCCGACAACACCGGTCATTGCATTTGTACCGCCCGGTCCCGTTGTAACACAAAGTGCTGCAATCTTATTATGAATTCTTGCATAGCTTTCTGCCGCAATTGCACATGCCTGTTCATGATGATTGTATACACAGGTCAGTCCTTCCTGATGTCCCAGACTGTCATTTAAGTGCATTGCACCACCGCCTGTAACGGTAAAGGCATGGGTAATGCCGTGATCTACAAGAAACTGTGAAACATATGACGATAATTTTACTTTCATACTTACTCCTTTTGGCGGTATGCCCAGAATTTATTCATTACAAAATTCACCGGTATCGTGACAAACATATTCAGCACCGGTCCCAGATATCCTGAAAGCTCCCTGTCCGTCAGCACAATGCCGATTCCCGTAAGCCCATTGGCAATTCCTGTACAGAATCTTGAAATGTCAATGACGTCCACCCACAGCCACAGCAAAAGGTTGTTGAGCAGCAGCCCGGTAAATGCGTATGCTGCATACGTCTTTAAAAGAACCTTCCACCAGACTCTCTTTTGTGCATTTTTATCTTCTTTAAATACAAATACATTCTGCCAGATGTAAGCGTGCAAAACGCTTAACAGCCAGCTTAACACATTTGCAAGAAAATAATTATCTGTCAGTGCAAACGCTACGGCATAAATAACATAGGATACAATCGTATTGGATATGCCGACCAGCCCAAAACGGATGATCTGGTTTATCAGTGCCTTGTTTTTTTCACTCATTGTTTACTGGTTTACAGCCTCCGTAATGGTCTTTGCCATATAGTCAATCATTTCGTCTGTCATGCCCGGATATACACCTACCCAGAACGTATCGTTCATAATACGGTCTGTGTTGTCTAATCCGCCGACTACACGGAAACCTTCTCCTGTTGCACGCATTTCGTCAAAGCATGGGTGCTTGATTAAGTTGCCCGCAAACAGATTTCTTGTCTGTACACCGTGGTTTTCAATGTATTCAACAACTTTCTTTCTGTCAATGCCTTCTTTTACCGTAATTAAGAAACCAAACCAGCTTGGACGTGAACCTTCACACGGTACCGGTAAAATTACCTTATCCTGAATACCTTCGAGTGCCGCTCTTAAACGGTCGAAGTTATGTCTTCTTCTTTCTACGAAAGAAGGGAATTTTTCAAGCTGTGCACAGCCGACTGCTGCCTGCATATCGGTTGCCTTTAAGTTATATCCGAAATGAGAATATACATACTTGTGGTCATATCCTAACGGAAGTTCACCGTACTGCTTGTCAAAACGGTGTCCGCACAGGTTGTCCCTGCCGGACGGGCAGACACAGTCACGTCCCCAGTCACGGAAAGAACGGATACACTTATTTAACAGTGGGTTGTTTGTATAAACAGCACCGCCTTCGCCCATTGTCATGTGGTGTGGCGGATAAAAGCTGGATGTTCCGATGTCACCGACTGTACCTGTAAACTTTTCTTCGCCCTTATAGTTATACTTAGAACCGAGTGCATCACAGTTATCTTCAACAAGCCATAAGTTGTGCTTATCGCAGAAATCCTTTACGGCAGTTAAATCAAACGGATTACCGAGTGTATGTGCAATCATGACAGCCTTTGTCTTTTCGCTGTATGCTTCTTCTAACTTTGTAACATCAATATTGTACTGAGGAATCGTTACATCCACAAATACCGGTACTGCACCGTACTGGATTGCCGGTGTTACAGTTGTCGGGAAACCTGCTGCAACCGTGATAACCTCGTCCCCTCTTTTAATTCTTCTGTCACCTAACAGCGGAGAAGTCAGTGCCATAAATGCGTTTAAGTTGGCAGATGAACCGGAGTTTACAACCGATACATACTTTACATTTAAGTATTCACCAAATTTCTTTTCAAATTCATCTGTGTAGTGACCTGCTGTCAGCCAGAATTCCAGTGCGGAATTCACAAGATTCTTCATTTCTGCACTGTCATAAACACGGCTTGCGTAGGAAATTCTGTCACCTTCGTGATATTCTTTTTTTGCATGATATTTTTTACAGTATTCATCTACAAAGGATAAAATCTCTTCTCTTGCTTCTAATTCATTCTTATTTTCAAACATTCTATAATTCCTTTCTGTTGTTCATCGGATTTGTCTTTATTTATCAAAAAATTCCGCAATCTGTGCGTCCATACATGCAGGAATATCTCCGCCTGCCGCATAGACCTTAGACCACGCCACGCTCTTTTCAATTGCTGTATCAAAATTCCATACCGGCTTCCAGCCAAAGGTTGTCTTTAACTTTGAGCAGTCCAGCTTTAAGAAGTTAGCCTCATGAGGACCGCCGTCATACTTGTTGACCCACTTTAAACCTTCGCCCCATTTTGCACAGAATGTATCCACAAGATTGCCTGTAGTAATGCAGTCACTCTCATCCGGTCCTACATTATAAAATCCCGCATAAGACTTGTCTTCGTACTGCTTCATCGCAATTAAAAGGTATGCTGCCAGTGGTTCTAAGACATGCTGGTACGGTCTTGTGGAATGTGGATTTCTTACAATAATATCTTCTTTCTTTAATGCCGCACGGACACAATCCGGTACGATTCTGTCATTGGCAAAATCGCCGCCGCCGATAACATTTCCGGCTCTTGCGGTCGATACGGCTACCGGCATATCATTAAAGAATGAGTTGATATAGCTGTGTGTAACCAGCTCTGAGCAGGACTTACTGTTAGAATACGGGTCATATCCGTCCAGCGGTTCATTTTCACGATAACCCCATGCCCATTCCTTATTTTCGTAAACCTTGTCCGTTGTGACATTTAAAAAAGACTTTACACACGGATTGATACGTACACATTCACAGATATTGACCGTTCCCATAACATTGGTTTCATAGGTATATACCGGGTCTTTATAGGAATCGCGCACAATCGGCTGTGCCGCAAGGTGCAGTACGATTTCCGGCTGGGTCTTTTCAAAGACTTCTTTTAAATGTGCTAAATCACGGATATCTCCAATGACAGATTCCATTTTATCTTCGACATCTGCCATTGAAAAAAGATTCGGCTCGGTCGGCGGTGTCAGGGAATAGCCTGTCACCTGTGCGCCTGCGCCTACAAGGATTCTGCAAAGCCAGCTTCCTTTAAATCCTGTGTGTCCTGTAATCAGGACTTTTTTGCCTTTATAAAAACTCAAATCCATTGTCGTTCTCCTTATTCCCATGACTTCCAAGGTGCTTTGCCGGACTGCCAGAGTTCTTCTAATTTTTCCATTTCTCTCTTGGTATCCATGCACTGCCAGAAACCATTGTAGTTGTATGCCTTTAATTCTCCGAGTTCGGCACATTTTTCAAGCGGTGCCTTTTCAAATACTGTGGAATCGCCTTCAATAAAATCAAAAATCTTCGGTTCTAATACCATATATCCCGCATTAATACGGCTTCCGTCAGAATCCTGCTTTTCGCGGAATGCACGGATGGTATTGTTCTCATCAATATCAAGTACGCCGAAACGCTGTCCGACACTGACAGATGTCATCGTTGCAATCTTGCCGTGGGACTGATGGAACTTCACCAGTTCATTGATATTCACATCACAGACACCATCGCCATAAGTGAGCATAAAGGTTTCATCTCCGACATACGGCTGGATTCTCTTTACACGTCCGCCTGTCATGGTATTTAAACCGGTATCAACGAGTGTAACCTTCCATGGCTCTGAAAAGTTATTGTGAACTGTCATCTTACCGCCCTGTGTAAAGTCAAATGTCA
Source organism: Lachnospira intestinalis (assembly GCF_040095895.1). NCBI lineage: Bacteria > Bacillati > Bacillota > Clostridia > Lachnospirales > Lachnospiraceae > Lachnospira > Lachnospira intestinalis. The sequence goes on along the minus strand of NZ_JBBMFS010000014.1, from coordinate 17,926 downwards.
CATCCGAATTGTGAAGCGCATAATCTGCAAACCACTCCTTAATCACATACTGCTTATAACCGCAGCAGATGATAAAATCATTATACCCATAATGGGAATATTCTTTCATAATGTGCCATAAAATCGGCTTTCCTCCGATTTCAATCATTGGCTTTGGTTTCAGATGGCTCTCCTCACTAATTCTTGTCCCAAATCCACCTGCAAGTAATACTACTTTCATCACAACCTCCGTATATTTTAAAAAATTTAACTGATTTTACTGTATCGATGTCCACATATTTCCCCACGTTAAAATCATATATTGGTAAATATAGCACAGTTTTGCCATTTATGCAATAATGAACAAAAATGGGAAGCTCCTGACTGCGGCTTCCCATTTTTATATTCCATTTACTGGATTTTTTTTATTGTTGCTTTTGTATTATTCTGTGTTGTGCCCTCCGTTGCTTCCGGTGTTGTTTTTTCTTCTGCCGGACGCTGTGTTTCCGGTTCTTTTGTCTTTTCCTCTGTGGCTGGTTCTGTATCTTCCTGTGTATTGTTATCTCCGGAATCATCCGTTTTTTCCGAACTTTCAGTGCTGTCCTGTTTTTGTGTCCGCTGTGTTGTTGTGCTGCTCTTTGTTGATGCCTGCGTCTTTTTTGTCGTCTGTTCTGCCGTTTGATGTGCTGTCGTCCGTTCCGTCTGTTCCTGTGTTTCTGACTGTGCTGTCTGTGTCTGTGAGGACGGCTGCGCCTGTGTGCTTACAGTTGTTGTTTCTGTCTGTTTTGCCGTGGTTGACATACTGTGATTCACCGATACCGGCTGTTTCTTTTTTCCGCCTGCTAACAGTACCACAACAACGATAACTGCTATTACACACGGAATGGCAGCAATGAGTATTTTTTTTACATTGCTGCGGTCGTTCCAGAAACTGCTGACATCTGACGGTTCTTCCTCAAATTCATCTCCGTCATCTTCGTCCCCGTCACTTTCCAGCGAAAATCCTTCAATGTCTTCCGTTTCATCATCTTCCATCGAAAGTTCTTCTGATTCCTGTGCTGTCTGTCCTGCCGGGTTTTCATCGGATTTCTGCGCTGCCGGTCCTGTCTGGCTGATATCTGCTGTTTCCTGCTGCTGGCCGGCCGGCTGTGTTATTTCTATCTGTAATTCCTGCGTATCCTGCAAATCCTGTTCTTTGGGCTGTTCCGGTTCAAAAAAAGACTGCACTTCTTCCGGCAGTTCCACCTGTTCCTCCGGCTGGCCATCCTGCAATTTCGCAAAGGCCGCCATCGCCGCCGCAATGAGTTCATCCTGTTCCTGTTCTTCTGTCCGGGCGCTTTTTTGTAAACTTTCTTCATTCTTTACCGTTTCCTGCTCCGGCCGCGCTTCTCTTTTTTTTGCTGCTGCCGTTTCCCTTGGATAATTCTTTTCCAGAACGTCCAGCGCAAACCGCTCCATCCATTCCTGAATCTGGTTCATATCCGCCATTTCAATCTTCTGATACATCCGCACCAGAATCTGCTTCACTGCCTTTTTATACAAGGTTTCATTTTTCGGAAACACTTTTTTTACAACCGGCTGTACCACTTCGGATGCCAGTGTACAAAACTCCTCAAATCCGCCGCCTTTTCCTTCTATTTCATTATTTATCAGCTGAATCAGCTGTTCGTCCAATTTCCCCATCTCTAATCTCCATTTTTTCTATTTTATGATGCCGGGGCATCCCTCCGCTATAATACCTGCGGATTGTTACGTGCCGCGCACTCACAAACCCCTGATATCATATTAATTTTAAAAATCGTGCATAACGTGCCGCTATCTGCCTGTAATCATACTGCTGTGCCGACTTTTTTGCCTCTATCTGCATTTTATTATAGATTTCCTCATCTTTCAAGAGCCTGTCTATCTGTTCTGCCATGCCGCTGACATCCTTTTCTTCAACAAGGAAGCCGTTGACACCGTCTTTTACAATATCCGTAATGCCCCCGGAGCGGCTTGCCACAATCGGAAGCCCCGAAGCAAACGCCTCCAGTATCACCAGCCCGAAGCCTTCTTTATCTCCGTCTTTTGCCGTAATGCTTGGCATTACAAATAAATCTGCCGAAGCATAAATTTTTTTTAATTCCTCATGTGTTTTTGCCCCCAGAAAGACAATTTTTTTACCGGTTTCCCGCATGACTTTGTCAGCCTGTCTTTGCAGTTCTTCCCTTAACGGTCCGTCACCGGCAATCACAAGCATTGCATTTTCTACATTTCTCATTGCTTCAATGGCATAGTACACACCCTTTTTTTCTGCCAGACGTCCGACAAATAAAAGTACCTTTTGATTTCCCTGTCCAAAATAATTTTCTTCACGATACTGCCGTCCGAAAAGTGAAGTATCGCACCCCATGGAAATTACCGCCTGGTTTTCATTCTTATAAATGCCATCCAATACATCCATCAAAGGCTGGGATACCGCAGTGACGCCCCATGCATTTTTTAAGCATCTTCTTTTTAATTTTTTTAACAATCCATGATTCAGTGAAGTCACATCTGCGCCATGTCCGGTCACAATATACGGCATTTTTAAGAATGACTGGACAATTCCCTGTGGAATCAGCCAGTTTGCCTGAACAATGTCATAGGACTTTCTCATTTTAAAAAGATGCACCCATAATGACACAAAAAGCCAGGGAACCAGAAGGCCCCTGACTTTCTTTTCTCTGATTCTGGGTACGATTGCTCCTGGATAACATAATGTTTCTAATGAATGAACCGGAAAGTAGTGATACCGTATCACGGACACGCCCTCCAGCACCTCTGTATCTGCTGCTTTGGGCGCTGCCGGTACCAATACCGTCACCTCTGCGTATTCTTTCATATATTTTGCCAAATCCAGTATAAACCTCGGTTCGGTGTCATTTTCATAGCGTGGAAAGGTCGAACCTGTTATAAGCAGTCTTTTTTTCATTCTGATAACCCTGACTCATTTTTTACTAAATCGGAAGATTTTTCATCTTCACATTCCTGTCTGCTGTAATCCATTTTCCTTACATGATACTGTACATCCTGTAAAATCTTACGGTTTGCGGAAATCACATCGCCGAGCAGCCCGACCACAATTGTCTGAAAACCAACAATCAGAAGGGTACTGGCTAAAATCAGTGACTGCAGATGTCCACCGCCTTCACCGGAACAAAAAAATACAAAATACCGTACAAAAAAACCAACGCCTACCAGCGCAAGAATACTTCCCAGCATAAAAAAGAAGTATAGCGGGCGGTACATCAGATAGGTTCTCACAATTGTCAGCATGGATTTTTTAATATATCCCCACATGCTGTGAAACAGCCGGGATTCACGCAATTCGGGGTTGGTCCGGATTGGCACTGACATCACCGCCATTTTTTCACGGCCTGACTGTACAATTGTTTCCAGTGTATAAGTATAATCGTTAATTACATTAATTCTCATCGCAGCTTCTCTGGAATACGCACGGAATCCGCTTGGCGCATCCGGAATCGTCGTCTTACTTGCCTTGCGCACAACCCAGCTGCCAAAATGCTGAAGCTTTTTTTTTAACGGTGTAAAATGCTCCGTATCATCAATCGGACGCTCTCCGATTACAATATGCGCTTTTTTGTCAAGAATCGGTCTGACCAGTGTTTCAATATCCGCACCGCAGTACTGGTTGTCCGCATCGGTATTGACAATAATATCTGCCCCGTTCTTTAAGCAGGCATCCAGCCCCGCCATAAATCCTTTGGCAAGACCTTTGTTCCTGCGAAAGCGTACAACATAGTGCACCCCCCATTTCTTTGCAACTTCTGCTGTATTGTCATGGCTTCCGTCATCAATAATCAAATACTCTATTTCATCAATTCCATCGATGTGTTTCGGCAAATCATTTAATGTAACCTCTAAGGTTTCTGCCTCATTAAAACAAGGTATCTGTATAATTAGTTTCATAATCTATCCTCAATTCAATATATAGCACCCTGTAAGATGCAATCAATTAATGATACACTAATTTTCCTGTTGTTTCAATACATTTAATGAAAAATCAGAAAATAGACAGCTATAACAACAACCGAAGCTGCTATATCAATTGCTGTTCTTGCTCCTTTTCCCAGATTCGGCAGAAGGTAGTCGACCAGTCCTTTTTCATCGTGTTCATCACCCGGATGTGTTTTCCCATGCTTTTTACGCATCTGCACATTCCCCTCGGACTGTTTTTCTCTCACTGTCGTACTCTTTCCTATTTTAAGCATACATTCCCTTAACTGTGCAATTTCATTTTTTACAATGCTTTCATCAATTTTTAAGGTCCTGCTGATTTCATCGACAGTGCATTTTTCATACATATATAAAGCAGCCATTATCATCTTGTCTGCCTTTAAATTCTGAAATGCTTCCGGTTTGCCTTTATAGGCATGTACGCTCTCAAACGCATCTGCGTAAGTGTCTGCTGTTTTTTCAAATTCCGAATCATCTGCAATGACAGTGTATTCATATTCTTTCATATTTTCAGCTGTTGTATATAATGCCCCGTTCTTTTTACCCAGTGCCTGATAAATCCGCACAATTGCATAGACCTGAACATTTTTATGTACGTCCAGAATTTTTCTGTCCGAAAGATTTGCAACATACTTTTCCAAAATGGTCCGCACTACTTTCTGTGTCTTTTCTTTATCCTTGTAAATCGTATAAACTAACGTATAGACCTCATCAAAAAGCAGTTCCTCAATCTCTTTTTCTTCTCCCTGCATTCCCATCTGCGCCCGCTCAATCATATGCTGCAAATGCAGTTCCGTCTGTTCACTATGCATATTTCTTTACCTCTGTTTCTCTTTTAAAAATTTCTTTCCATCACGGATTCCCCGCTTATAGATGGATACTTCTTCTTTCCAGTCCTCATGATGCAGATGAACCAGTGCAAATATTCTGTTACGCATACCGCTTCCCGTCCATAAAATCAGCCGCAAAACCACATAGTCCCACAAATTTCCATGGGTACGCACCATGTGCATGCGGTTTCTGATTCCATAGTAATCTTTCCATGTATAATGCCTTGGCCAGTCCATCGGTTTAAACACCGTTTTGTGATTTAATACTGCTGCCGGAATTACCATAATCGGGGAGATTTCACGGATTCTTACACAGTATTCTGTATCATCATACCATATAAAATACTCTTTTTGCGGATATCCGATCCGCTCAATCACCTCATCACGGATCATCAAGCCACAAAAGGAGGCCGTATCGCAGTAAAAAGACTCCTTTTGATATTCCTCCAGTGGGATTTTTTCCATTCTGAATCCCGGTCTTTTCATCCGCTGACGGTGATCCCGGACAATACAGCCATCCGTCTTTACAACCCCTGCAAATGCAAGTATCTCTGGATTTTTCCGTGCTTTGTCCAGCAGCTGTTCTGCAAAATCTTTAGAAAGCATTGCATCATCATCTATTATAATGTGTGCTTCATCTCCCAGTTCATGCGCCTTTTTGAGTCCTTCATAAAAGCCGCCGGCCCCGCCTGCATTATGATCCAGCCGGTAATGTACAAGCTGCGGTATTGAAAGGCTGTTTAAATACCTGTCGGTATCATCTGTGCATGCATTGTCAATTACGACAATATGCGTTGCAGCAATTGTCTGCTGCAACGCACATGTAATACACTCTTTTAATAAATCGCAACGATTATATGTAACGATTACAATTGAATACTTCATAGAATCTCCATGCCTGCTATGCAAGCTTTTTTCTTAATTTCTGAATCTGAAGTTCTTCCTCTTCTATCTTATTCTTTTCATGCTGCGCACGTTCTTCGTTTCCGGCCTGCTGCGCCTCTTCGAGCTTGCATCTGTGATGATACTGACGCATCAGCAAATCATCAATCTGATCCCCAATCTGCTCTCTTTTCTTCCGTGTCATAAACAACGCCATGTTATTCCTCCTGAATATTTTCTATCTTTTCAACGTCCATGTAAATGTTGCGATATGTCCCGACCACTGAACTGAAAGACTCAGTTCACGATATGATATCTCCAGTCTGCCTGAATCTGTAAATGTACCCAGCCATTCACTGTCAATTTCCTGATCCGTACTTTCTACCATTGCCGTAATTGTAACATTTCCTGATGTTTCTGATGCCTTTTCACTGATATAAGCATAATAATCATCTATCTCTGCATCTGTAAAATAATTTTCCTGCATTCCAAGATAATAATACTTTGTCCCGTCTGCTTTAATATCACTTGTATAGGTATGATCCTGCTTCATTTTTTCATCTGTAATGTTAAAATACCCATACAGCACCTGTCCCGGTGTATCCGGTACAGGATCATCCCATGTTACATCCACCATATACCACTCATCATCGAGCATTACCGCATTCCATGCATGTCCACCACCGTCTGCTGTTCCGGTAATCGTTTCACATGGAATTCCTAAAATATCCATGCACAGCTTAAATGCACTGGCATATCCGTCACATACCGCTGTCTTGTAGACAAATATGCCTTCTGCCGTATGTGATGCCGCCGGTACGGTTCCGTTCTGATAACTTTTATAATCATATGCTGAATTTAACACCATGTAATCGTGTACTGCTTTTTCCTGTTCAAACAGGGTATTATACTCAAATGCAGCATCCAAATAAGCGGACAATCCTTCAAAAAATGCCTTCTGTTCATCTGTTTTGATAACGGATGTATCGCCTGTTCTGTACGCATATTCATAATTGTAATACGGATCATTCGGATCAAGGTTACAGTGTACCTCTGAAATCTCTGTAACATGACCATTCTGAATGATGTAAATCTGTAAACCGTCGGTGATGCTTCCCGTATAATCAAAATCAATCCGTCCGTCTTCATACAGCCATAAGCCGTACTCATTTTCACCTAAGCCGTAATACTCTAAATCCAGTATACCATCTGTAAAATACCACCAGCCGTATTTATTGCATGCCATGCCTGTATACGTCAAATCAAGCATCCCATTGTCAAAATACCACCAGCCGTATTCATTTAACGCCATTCCCGTATATGACAAATCAAGGTGACCCTTATTAAAATACCACCAGCCGTAATCGTTTAACGCCATTCCGGTATATGATAAATCCAGTACACCATTGTTAAAGTACCACCAGCCATATTCGTTTAATGCCATTCCGGTGTAGTTAAAATCCACTGTGCCACCGGTTACGTACCACCAGCCGTATTCATTTAACGCCATTCCGGTATAATCCCAGTCAATTGTACCGTCCGATACATACCACCAGCCATATTCATTTAACGCAAGTCCCTGATACGCTGTATCGACTTCGTCATCCTGATAGTAGTACCACTGGTTATCATCTGCTAAACGCAGTGCATAATCGTCTGCTGCCTGCACCGGCTGTACCTGACCAAACAAACATGCAGCAACCAGCATAGCTGCTCCAGCAATGATATTTTTCAGCATTTTTGTCATAAAAAGATGCCCCCTTTGTAATCTCTGTGTATAGTTCTCTTTTAACATAACACAGATATGCAAATTGGTCAAAGTTTTTTTACTGTTTCTTTTTTAACGCTTCTTCCAGTGTATGCCAGCCAAGCACCGCACATTTTACACGGGCAGGCATATGGGCGATATCTTTTAACGCAGAAGCTTCTTCGAGCTGTTCAATTTCTTCATCATCTGCTTCGCCCTGAATCATACGCAGAAACAGCTTTCCGAGCTTTAACGCTTCTTCCTCGGATTTTCCGATAATCATGCCGAGCATAATATCTGCCGATGCCTGTGAAATGGCACAGCCGTCCCCGACAAACGCACCATCTTCAATCACACCGTTTTCTACCTTTAATTTCAGCCAGATATCATCGCCGCAGTTCGGATTAACCCCTTCCAGTACAATATTGGCATCCGGCAGGTCGTGTTTAAATTCCGGGCGCATATTGTGTTCCGTCAGAATTTCATTATAAAAGCTTCTATTCTCCATATCCCATTCTCCTTCTGATTTGCGCCGTGCTTTCTACAAATGCATTCACTTCCTCCGGCGTATTATAAAACATAAAGCTTGCGCGCGTTGCGTTGTGTACCCCCAGATACTCCAAAAGCGGCTGTGCGCAGTGATGTCCCGCACGCACATCAATTCCGTCTGATGAAAGGATTTCGCTAACATCATGCGGGTGTACGCCCTCTATTGTAAATGCAACTATTCCCGTATGATTTTCAGGAGCTTCATCGCCTAAAATATGCAGATGCGGTACTTTCTTTAATCTCTCCATTGCACGCTTAGTAAGCGCTTCTTCCTTTGCCATAATGGTATCAAAGCCGATTTTTTCAACATAGCGGATTGCCGCCGCAAGTCCGGCAGCCCCTGCCGCATTGACTGTACCTGCTTCAAATTTATGCGGCAGTTTAGCATACGTTGCACCCTCTCTTGTCACGGAAGAAATCATCTCTCCGCCTGTTAAAAATGGCGGCATTTTCTCTAACAGTTCTTCTTTTCCGTATAATACACCGATTCCCATAGGTCCCATAAGCTTATGACCCGAAAATGCGAGAAAATCGACATCGAGTGCCGTTACGTCCACCGGCATATGCGGTGCGCTCTGTGCGGCATCGACAACCACAACCGCGCCTTTTTCATGCGCCAGTTTTACGATTTTTTCAACCGGATTGACACAGCCTAAGACATTGGATACCTGTGCAACTGCCACAAGCTTTGTCTTTTCCGTAATCGCAGCTTCAAGCACCTCGTCAGGAAGCGTTCCTTCCTGTGTACATTCCAGGAATTTTAATACTGCGCCGGTCTGTCTTGCCACCATCTGCCACGGAAGCAGGTTGCTGTGGTGTTCCATAATACTAACCACAATTTCATCACCCTCACGCAGGTTTGAAAGGCCGTAGCTGTATGCCACCAGATTTAAGCTTTCTGTCGTATTTCTTGTAAAAATAATCTCTTTGGAAGATTTCGCATGAATAAATTTCTGCACGGTCTTTCTTGCTTCTTCGTACTGCTCGGTCGCCGCAAGGCTCAACGGATAAAATCCGCGCAGGGGATTGGCATTTGCCGTTTCATAAAAATGCTTTTCCGCTTCCAGTACGCAGTCCGGCCGCTGTGCCGTTGCCGCATTATCTATATAAACCGTTTTGTTTTCCCGTAACAGGGGAAAATCCTGTCTGTAATCATAAGCTGTCATCTGTCAATACCTCACTTAACTGCTCTTCCGCAAATTCCTTTGTTTCTTCATCGTCAATCTTATGGGTTAAAAGTTCAAGCTTTGCCCGTGTCATAATATCTTCGGCATGTTTTTTATCAATGCCCCTTGCCGCAAAATATAACAGTGTTTCTTCATCAAGTTCGCCGATTGCCGCACCGTGATTGCCTTCTACATCTTCTTCCGCACAAAGAATCAGCGGAATGGTCTGATTGATGACATCATCGCCCAGAAGCAGTACCTGTTCGCTTTCCGTTCCCTTTGCACCCGAAGCGCCGCGTTTAAAATCAATCGAACCGCGGAATACTTTGTGTGCAGCATCTTTTAACGTGCCGTCTGCCGTCACATTGCTGGTTGTCTTCTTGCCGATGTGATTTACAATATAATTTATATCCAAAAGCTGGGTATTCTGCACAAGATAGCCTGTCTGCGCCTGAAAATCCGCACGCTCGCCCTTTAAATCTGTACGCACGCCGTTGTATACATGACCCTTGCCGATAAATAACTGCAACAGCTCGACCTGCGCATTTTCATCGCAGACACAGCCTGTATCGGATAAAAGGGTCTGCTCCTCGCCGAGGGCTATGACCTGCACCAGACGGATTTTACTGTTTTTTGCTGCAATCATGCGTGTACGGAATGCCATATTCTTTTCTTCCGGACTCTTTTTTGTAAAACGCTCCACAACCGTAATCCGGCTGTTTTCCTCTGCATAAATGTCTAACATACCGGCAGATGCCGTATCTGTGCCGCTGATTTCATATACCACAGGATTTTCCGGTTCTCTGCCTGCTGCCGCCGTTATTCTTTCCGGCGCCACTGCCTTAAACACGCAGTCTGCCTGACGTCCCGCTCCGGTTTCCACCGCTTCGAAAGCTTTAATGTCCGCCAATGCTTCTGCTGTTTCTTTACCGCCCGATAATGCTTCGTTTTCTGTGCTTTCTTTTTTTACAATTGTACAGTCCTGTGCTTCATCGGTCCATGCAAAATTCGTTTCATTTAATTTCAGCCAGTGCCATGTCTTAGACGGTAACTGATTTATTTTTATATTCACTGTTTCTTTCATATTAATCTCCATTCCGCATTTCTAGCCAATACTGCCTTTCATTTCCAACCGAATCAGATTGTTCATTTCAACCGCATATTCCAGTGGCAGCTCCTTTGATACATTGTCTGCAAATCCGCTGACAATGCAGGCTCTCGCATCTTCCTCGCTCATGCCGCGGGACATCAGATAAAATACGGCCTCATCACTGATACTGCCAATCTGTGCTTCATGTCCGACATTGGCATCCTTTGTGCGGATATCCATCGCCGGAATCGTATCCGAACGGGATATGGCATCTAACATCAGGGATTGGCAGGATACGGATGACTTTGCGTTCTTCGCATTCTTTGCCACTACAACGGAAGATCGGAATGTCGAAATACCGCCGTCCTTTGAAATCGACTTTGTATTAATATAAGAGCTGGTATCCGGCGCACTGTGTACAACCTTGGCTCCGGTATCCAGATTTTGTCCTTTTCCTGCAAATGTAATGCCTGTAAATTCCATTTTTGCGCCCTTGCCCTTTAAAATGCTCATCGGATACAGGTAAGAAACGTGCGAACCAAATGAACCTGAAACCCATTCAATCGTGCCGCCTTCTTCAACGAGTGCGCGCTTTGTATTTAAGTTGTACATATTCTTTGACCAGTTTTCAATCGTAGAATACCGCAGTCTTGCATTTTTGCCGACAAACAGTTCCACACAGCCTGCATGCAGATTTGCCACGTTATATTTCGGTGCGGAACAGCCCTCGATAAAATGCAGGTCTGCACCCTCATCCACAATAATCAGCGTATGCTCAAACTGTCCTGCTCCCGGCGCATTTAACCGGAAATACGACTGTAACGGAATTTCTACCGATACCCCCTTTGGCACATACACAAATGAACCACCGGACCATACTGCACCGTGCAGTGCCGCAAATTTGTGGTCGTTCGGCTTTACCAGCTTCATAAAATGCTTCTGTACCATGTCGGCATATTCGCCTTTTAAGGCACTCTCCATATCCGTGTATACAACTCCCTGTGCCGCAACCTCCTCGCGCACATTGTGGTATACCAGTTCAGAGTCGTACTGCGCGCCGACACCGGCAAGGGATTTCCGCTCTGCCTGTGGGATACCGAGCCGCTCAAATGTATTTTTAATGTCTTCCGGCACGTCTGACCACTTTGCCTTCATATTCGTATTTGGACGGACATAGGTCACGATATTTGCCATATCCAGTCCTTCAATCGACGGTCCCCAGTCCGGTACGGGCATTTCATTGTAAATCTGTAATGCCTGTAAACGGAAGTTCTGCATCCACACCGGGTCATTTTTTTCTTTTGATAATTTTTCTACAATCTCCGGTGTCAGACCCGCCTGCAATTTATACGCATCTTTTTCATCATCTTTGAAATCATAAACGCTTCTGTCGATGTCTTCCACATAGCTTTTTTCTTTCATTGCCTGTTACTCCCTTTCCGCTGTTTGCTGTATGCTTGATTCTCTGCTCTCCTACCTGTGCTCCTCTGCCTCGTAGCCTGCAAAACCGCTTTCATTAATCTCATCAACAAGCCCTGCACCGCCTGTCTTAATGATTTTTCCTTCAACCATAACATGTGTATAATCTACCGGAAGGGATTCCAGAATTTTTGTGCTGTGTGTGATAACCAGCAGACTGCCTTCGCTGTTTTTCTGATATTCACGAATACCGGCTGATACAGTGCGCACGGCATCAACGTCCAGGCCGGAGTCGGTTTCATCAAGAATTGCCAGCTTTGGCTTTAACATTAAGAGCTGTAAAATCTCGGCTTTCTTTTTTTCGCCGCCGGAAAATCCGACATTCAAATCACGCTCAGCGTAGGATTTATCCATATCAAGCAGTTCCATTGCCGCTTCCAGCTGCTTTTTAAACTCCCACAGACGGATTCGTTTACCGGTCTTTTGTTCTACCGCATTTCTGATAAAGGAGCTGAGTGTCACCCCCGGCACTTCCAGCGGATTCTGGAAAGATAAAAAGATGCCTGCCTTTGCACGCTCATTAACCGGTTCTGCGGTGATATTTTTTCCGTCAAACCAGATTTCCCCCTGCTTTACCGTGTAGCGTGGATTGCCAAGCAGTGTATAACCCAGTGTAGATTTACCGGTTCCGTTCGGTCCCATCAGTACGTGGGTTTCTCCCGGACGAATCGTAAGGTTGACTCCGTGTAAAATTTCCTTTTCCTCTACATCTACAACTAAATCTTTTACATTCAGTAATTCTTTTTCTGACATGATTGTTCCTCCTGATTTTTATATCACCCTAATTGCAAGCTGTTTTATGTGTATTTTTGTTGTGACACAAACCTGCCTGTTTGTATCCGGCAGGGTAATATTGTATCAACTTTTTTCATTTGATCTCTGATTTTGTATCATCTGCTGTCTGGCATTCTCTGCGACTTCTTTCAGTGTCATGCTGTCAAAATATTTATCCACAAGCTCCGCCAGCCCTTTCCAGATTGGCAGTGTACAGCAGTCACCTGCCCTGTCGCAGGGCACTGCATCGTCCTTTAAGCAGGATACCGGTGCAAGTGTTCCTTCCGTCAGTCTCAATATTTCACTAATCCGGTAATCTTCCGGTTTTCTTGCCAGCCGGTAACCTCCGCCGTGTCCGCTGATGCCTTCTATTAAATGTTCTTTGGACAACATTCTTGCAATGCTCTCCAGATACTTCTGTGAAATCTGCTCTTTTTCCGATATTTCTTTTAGCGGTACATATTCATCTGAGTTATGCTCCGCAAGAAATACCATAACCCGCAGGGCATACCTGCCCTTTGAAGAAATCATCATACGCCTGTTCTCCAATCCTTTGTTTTATCAAGATGATATTCCTATTTACCTACTATGTCAATAGGTGAATATATTAAAAAATTATAACGCAGGAAAAGAGGACACGTGCTGTGGCTCTTTTGCTGCGTTATATGACAAATATTCCTATCAATTCCGGTTATACTAAAATATTCAATATCAGAAAACTAATCTATAAATCTTCTAATCGTTATAATCGACATCATATGCATATTGGAAATTTTAACCACTTCGCCCTCCTGTGGTGAATGAATAACCTGTCCATTTCCTACATAAATTGCAACATGTCCACTATAGCACACCAGATCGCCCGGCATAATATCATCTTCATCTACAGCTTCTCCCTGTCTTCTCTGTGCTGATGATGTCCTGTCTAAATCTATTCCAAAATTACTGTATACGTACTGTGTAAATCCCGAACAGTCAAATCCGGTATCCGGTGATGTACCTCCCCACGTATAAGGTGTACCTAAAAATTTTTCTGCATATTTTACAATCTGCTCACCAAGTCCCAGCATTGCTCCGGTTTCATCATCATAATAGTAGTATCTTCCATCACGTTCAACTTCTCCGGTAACCATTGCTCCGGTTTCTGTATCAAAATAATATTCGTCCCCATCAATTGTCTGTTCTCCGTACTGCATAATTCCGGTTACTGTGTCGTAATAGTAATATGCACCGTCACGGTAATATTTTCCATGCGCCATCTTTCCGGTAGCTGTATCAAAATAATACCGGTTACCGTCAATATACTGCTCCCCATACTGCATTCTTCCGGTGATAGAATCATAATATACCCATTTGCCGCCGGCATCATCATTATCCGGAATATTAGTAATTCCATGCGCCATCTTTCCGGTAGCTGTATCAAAATAATACCAGTATCCATCAATATACTGCTCTCCATACTGCATTTTTCCTGTGATCGGATCATAGTATACCCACTTGCCATTCGGATCATCTGACTGTGGAAGATTAACAAAACCCTTTGCCATAGCACCTGTCGTTAAATCAAAATAATACCATGCACCGTTTTTGTAGCTTTCTCCTTTTACCATTCTGCCGTCGCTGTCGTAACGTGTCCACTTTCCTGTTCCGTCTGCATTTAATACAATAAAGACATCCTTATCCCTTGCCATTGTTCCATCTGCTTCAAACCAATACCATGCATCTGTCTGTGGATCATAAACTTCTTTTGACCGTGCCAGTACACCGTTATCATACCAATATGCCTGTCCGTTTTCATAATACCAGCCATTATAATTATCCTTCTGAAGTTCGGCGGCATAGGTCTGCTGATTTGGCCACAGCAATATGCAGCCTGCCAGTGCAAGCATACAAGCTGCCAGTTTAAATACACTGAATTTTGTGTTTTTCATCTTTATTTCCTTCCTAATTGTGATTTTATTTATTGCATATGCGATAATTTATTGCAATCATAGGTCTGTTTTTCCTAAATTTCAAGACAACTTTCCCCAATGACAATTTTTTATACCTCAATGCCCTGTTTCTTTTTGACATCTTTATAATAAGACCTTAAAATACTTATATATTAAGTTATTCAGAAACGGGGATTCGTATGAATATATTACTTTTAGAAGACAATTGTACAGAATTACAAATTTTATATAATATTCTTAAAAAACACTGGCCGCAATTTCATTATACCTGTTGTCAAAATTATAATGATGCTCAAAAATCCATTTTATCAGTTCAGTATGATATTTTTATTCTTGACATACAGCTCTCATCCGCTTCCGATGCCTTTAACGGCATCACTTTTGCCCGGTATATCCGAAGTCTCCCTGCTTATCGGACAACCCCTGTGCTTTTTAACACCGGCACCTCTGATACTATCCAAAAATGTGTTAATGAAGTCCACTGCTACCATTACCTTGAAAAGCCCTATAATGAAGCTGTACTGGTTCATGCCATGAAAGAGCTGCTCGCCACATTATCCAATACGACTGATAACAACTATCTGACCATTAAATTATTAAATGATGTTACGACTCACGTGTGTTTATCAAATATTTTACTCATAAAAGCAAACGGGCATTATCTGACTTTCACTTGTCCCGACGGCAGCTTTACAAGTAATACCTATTCTTTATCTTCCATTGCTAAAATACTTCCATCGTATTTCACCCGCTGCCACAGAAAATATATTATTAATACAAATTTTATTACATCCTATGACAAGACCAACCTTTATCTGCATATTCATAATCATATTATTCCTGTTGGGAGAACGTTTAAAAAGGAGTTAGAAAATCATCTGCTTTATTAGCAGGTGATTTCCCAACTCCTTTGATTTCCATTATTCTACACCGTCCGCTTCCCGAACATCAACAGATACTCCTGTGCCTTCTGCAATGAAATACTCAGCTTCTTCTGTAACCGCTCCAGTATATCCTGTTCTGACAGTCCGAATTCATAGCCTGTTTCAATGATTTCCTCGGCTCGTCCTTCACTACGTCCTTCTTTTCGTCCTTCAACACGTCCCTCTTTTCGTCCTTCTTCACGTCCTTCTTCACGTCCTTCTTTTCGTCCTTCTTCAATACCGGCTTCCTTTATTCCCTGACTCAGATTGCACATCACATCCACCTCCTGCTCTATGTTTTGCTCTATCGGTATATCATATTCTTCTTTTATGATATTCAGTCTTTCTCCGGCTGTCAACCCCTCGGCAAACAGTGCTCCCAGCAGGCGGTGCAGTTCATACTGCTCTCCCTGCCCCGGCAGTTCCTTTGCCAGTCCTATCATAACAATGTTAAATAAATCCAGCTTTCCACGCCAGTCATGGTATCCAACCAGATCATCTTTTACCAGATGAATGTGGCTTAAACTGTTTTCTTCCATGTTCATACACACCCAGATAGAATACACTCTTTTGATGTCATCATACTCCGTGTTTTCAAAATCCCGTTCCTTCTGTGATGAAATCAAGCGGCTTACGTAAAATACTGCCCTGTTTAATATTCCATATCTCTGCGGTTCATCTTTCTGTGCTTCCACATTAATAATAATCTGCGAAAGTCCGTCTTTCATCCGCACATAAAATACAATGTCAAACCGCACCAACCCCTCTGCATGTTCCTGATTCTCTGTATTCAGTCCTGCGATTCGAGAACCCGACTTTAACTTTTCTTTTCTACTGATATTCTGTTTTACTTCCTCTGCTGTCAGTTTCTCTTTTTCTATCTCTATGTTTGTCCCTGTCTGCCCGGTCCGCATCACTTCCTGATTCGTCAGCCCCGGCTCTAACGGTATCCTGCTGATATACGGCTCTCCCTCTATTAAAGTTTCCACATATCTTGGATTCATTCCCTTAAATTCATCTACCGTTCTTACCAGTATCTGTGCCAGTATGCTTTTCTGCCCGAGCAGTCTTTTGGCACTTTCGTCATACTGCGTTCCCTGATCTGCCGCCATTACAGCATTATGTACCTCCGTATGCATTGCCCCCTCCTTTGCAAATCCATTCACAAAAATATTGCTTTCTACACCGTCCGCTTCCCAAACATCAACAGATACTCCTGTGCCTTCTGCAATGAAATACTCAGCTTCTTCTGTAACCGTTCCAGTATATCCTGCTCTGACAGTCCGAATTCGTAACCTGTTTCAATGATTTCCTCGGCTCGTCCTTCACTTCGCCCTTCAACACGTCCTTCTGCGATTCCCGCTTCCTTTATTCCCTGACTCAGATTGCACATCACATCCACCTCCTGCTCTATGTTTTGCTCTATCGGTATGTCGTATTCTTCTTTTATGATATTCAGTCTTTGACCTGCTGTCAATCCCTGTGCAAACAGTGCTCCCAGCAGGCGGTGCAGCTCATACTGTTCGTCCTGCTGAGGCAGTTCTTTTGACAATCCTATCATAACGATATTAAATAAATCCAGCTTTCCACGCCAGTCATGGTATCCAACCAGATCATCTTTTACCAGATGAATGTGGCTTAAACTATTTTCTTCCATGTTCATACACACCCAGATAGAATACACTCTTTTGATATCATCATATTCCGTATTTTCAAAATCCCGTTCCTTTTGGGATGAAATCAGGCGGCTTACGTAAAATACCGCCCTGTTTAATATTCCATATCTCTGTGGCTCATCTTTCTGTGCCTCCACGTTAATAATGATCTGAGAAAGTCCATCTTTCATCCGCACATAAAATACAATGTCAAACCGCACCAAACCCTCGGCATGCTCCTGATTCTCTGTATTTAATCCTGTGATTCGCTGACCGGATTTTGCCCTCAGCTCCACCGCTGCTTTCATCACTTCCTGATTCGTCAGCCCCGGCTCTAACGGTATCCTGCTGATATACGGCTCTCCCTCGATTAAAGTTTCCACATATCTTGGATTCATTCCCTTAAATTCATCTACCGTTCTCACCAGTATCTGTGCCAGTATACTTTTCTGCCCCAGCAGTCTTTTGGCACTTTCGTCATACTGCGTTCCCTGATCTGCCGCCGTTACGGCATTATGTACCTCCGTATGCATTGCCCCCTCCTTTGCAAATCCATTCACAAAAATATTGCTTTCTACACCGTCCGCTTCCCAAACATTAACAAATACTCCTGTGCCTTCTGCAATGAAATACTCAGCTTCTTCTGTAACCGTTCCAGTATATCCTGCTCTGTAAGTCCGAATTCATAACCTGTTTCAATGATTTCCTCGGCTCGTCCTTCACTTCGTCCTTCAACACGTCCTTCTTCACGTCCTTCTTCACGTCCTTCTTCACGTCCTTCTGCGATTCCCGCTTCCTTTATCCCCTGACTCAGATTGCACATCACATCCACCTCCTGCTCTATTGTCTGTTCTATCGGTATATCATATTCTTCTTTTATGATATTCAGTCTTTCTCCGGC
>NZ_JBBMFS010000013.1:0-70149 GCF_040095895.1 Lachnospira intestinalis | reverse complement strand
TATCCGGTCTTTTTGAAGTTGAATACGCTGTACTTATTGTCAATGCCCTGGGCTGCGTTATAGGAAATAACGTAATCGCCGGTATTGTCAGCACCGTTTCCCATGTAGCTTACAAACTGGTCTGCGTGTGACCACTGGGCTTCAAAGGTGGCATTGGCAAACAGTGAGGAATAGTATTTGCTGTCTGAAAGCATCGTTGCAAGCTGTCCGGCATCGTATACCTTTCCTGCCTGCTTGCCGCCTGCTGATGTAACCTTCCAGCCGGTGAATACATAACCCGGTCTTGTCGGTGTTTCAACCACACTGACATTATTAATGCCAAGGCGCTCCATGCTCTTAACACTGCCGCCGTCACTGAATGTGCCGCCGTCCGCATAGAATGTATAGGTAAACGGCTTTGTGACAAGCTGGATAATTTCAAAGCTGTCATATAAATAACTCATGCGAAATTCAAATTCCATGCCGCCGCCGACTGCAAGGCTTCCCCTTGCCCAGCGGAATACAGGCATGATATAGGTCACTCGCTGCTGTCTGTCTGCCTGTGAAATGCCTGACGGATACCCGGAAGCACCATAAGAGGCATGGTTTGTCTCACGTCCAATGCTCCATGATTCGTTGACACCTCTCCAGTCCCCGTCAAACACCACGTTGCCGTCAGCATCATACTCACCCATCGACCAGTAAAAGTAAAGGTTATTACCTGAGTTGTTTCCCTTGATATAGGTCAGTCCGCCTTCATCTTCCGTATCATTCTGTGCCGCGACAATGCTGACTGTCATGCCGTCTGATACACGCAGCTTATGTGCATACATGGCACGGCTGAGTTCATTCCCTACAACGTTGTCATAATGGTGGTTTGTGCCGGTATAAATAGTTCCATCCGGACCGGCATCAAGCGTCTGGTTCCAGCCATAGTCTTTACAGTCTGCTTTTAAATCATATGTAGCCACCGCTGTCAGGTCACTTTCGCCGCGGCTGCAGATATCCTGCCATGTAAGCGGCGCTGCCTTTACACTTGTCACTACCGTGCCGATAATCCCTGCGGTCAATGCCGCCGCAATGGCAGCTACTGCCGCTGTACGAAGCTGTTTCTTTTTAATTTTTATTTTCCCTTTAAACATTCCGTTCTCCCTTCTTAAAAATTGTCTGCTTTATGCCTGCCATTAAAATATGACAGACAGAAAAAATATAACCGGGGCAGAATCCGTCATCTGCCCCGGTTATTACTTTCCTTATTTCATTGTGTTATTTTTACATCATAAACCATGATAAATACAGATTTACAACACCATCTTTGATATATGGTCTGAGGTCTGTTTTTTGCGGGTCTTCCTTTGTATGGATACCAGTTCCATCTGCAAGTACTTCTGCTGTAATGATATAGCCTGACGTAAAGCCTTTCCAATCATCCGGCTTCCAGTGACTTGCATACACCGGCTCTGTGATGTTGCCGTCTTTATCCACCGGTACTGCAAGATATTCAATATATCCTACCAGTCCGCTTGTATCTGCACGGGATTCTGTTACTGCTCCCGTTCTGTCCCTGTCATGGTGTACGACCTGAATTACAATGGTATCCATCACCTGACCGTTTCTGACTTCCTTACCGTCTACCGTACCGGAGTATTCTGTTGCTACCCTGCCGTTTACGACGTACCATGTATTCTCGCCGTCTGCGGCAAATCCGTTGTAGCCAAAGTCTACCGTACCGCCATTAAACTTCCATGTGCCATACTCGTTGCTGCATAAGCCGTTAAAGCCGAAGTTTACGGAACCGTTATTGACTTTCCACCAGCCATAGTCATTTAATGCCATACCGTCAAATGCGAAATCAATCGCACCGCCGTTAAAATACCACCATGTATTAGTTGCTTCATCGAAAACCAGTCCATTTGCATTAAAATCAACTGAACCATTGGTAAACTTCCACCAGCCGTAGTCATTTAAGGCAATGCCGCTGTAGTTAAAGTCAACCGTTCCGTTGTCATACTTCCACCAGCCGTACTCATTTACACCCATGCCGCTGTAACTGCCGTCCAGTCCGCCGTTATTGACATACCACCAGCCGTACTGGTTTAACACCATTCCTGAATAGGAAAAATCAACTTCACCGTTATTAATCTTCCACCAGCCATAGTCATTTAATGCAATACCGTCATATTCGTAGTCAATCTGTCCGTCTTTATAGCAGTGCCATGTATCACCATCAAGGATAAGGCTTTCTTTTGAGCTGTCCACATACTTCTGTACAGAATAATCGGATGCGTAAGTCTTTACCCCTCCTGCACCCAGTGCCGCCATTGCTACTGCCGCAGCTGTCATTCCGATGACTGCCGCCTTGTCTGCTTTCTTTAATAATGCTTTTAATCTTGTCATAAAATTTTCTCCCCTTCTTTAGCGTTATACTTTATTATAATGGAACAGGCGCCGCCTGTCCATGGGTAAATTACCGTGCAGTATTAAATTTTCAAGGTACATTTATGGTACGCCGCTTCTTAACCGCTTCATTGTGATCTGCTTCTTTGGTTATTACGGCTCAAACGAAAATGCCTTTTCATACGAACAGCTTCCCTTTTTGCCCCTTAACGGATAGTCGTAATCTTCCGTCACGATAATGTCAAAATTACCGTTTTCGATATCCGCCTTTACAACCTGCACTGACAGCTCCCCATCCGTGCCGATTTTTTCATTCACCGCCCTGCAGAAACCCTGTATCAGCTCCTGCATATAGGCTGCTGTATTTCCCTGACTGTAATCAAGGCGCAGATAAATATCACCCATGACATCCACTGCATAATCCGATGCCTTGTCAAGGCTGTTGCTTACCTCATTGTCCCTCATGTTGGTACTGATGATGGAACAGTGGATCAGCACACACAGCGCTGTGACAACCAAAAAACCTCCTCCGGTTATAACCGTTCTCATGAAGTTCTCCCCTTCCTGTTTTCTTACATTATTTTCCCCTAAACACGAACACTTTCCGGCTCAGCTTTTTCTAAATCACGTTTCCCCCAATCACTTCCCTATGCCGTCTTTGGCGTTCTTGCAATCGCATCGTATGTATGATTTGCATTCAGGTTCAGAAACGGCATTTTTAATGCGTATTTCAGCTCCAGCTTGTAATACACGTTCCCGGAAGTTGCAGTATCATACGTTACCGCCGCCGTCATGCCGTATCTGCTTACGTGAGAATTAATGTGGTCTAATGTAGCTGCATCCAGTGTATACCCGGCCGCATCATCACCGGTGCTTTTTCCATACACTTCCATGTAATCCTGCACGTATTTGGAAACTTCATTTACCTTGTTTACGTCCATGTTCATCTGTATAAACCCTATCGCCATATAACACATGATAACAAGGATTATACAATATGCCGAACTTTCTATTATTGATTTCATACTCATCTCCATTCCGCAAATGCTTTGTCCCAAACAGCTGTCCGTGACATCTGCGGCACAGACAGCTTTATAAAAATCTTACATTTAAGGATTTTTCATACCCGTACCTTATCTGTACAGCAGTGTATTAATCACTGCCATAATGGTCTGTTTATACATTACAATAACCACACCCAGCATTGCCGTTACTGCCATAAATCCTGCCAGCGGCACAACGGCATCCTTTACCATTGCAATCAAGTCGCCCATACCGTCCTCCTATACACACACCTTGAGTAAAATCTTTATGAAAACCGCAATAACTGCGCCCATAAAAATAAATGAAGTAACCGCATCTCCATATAAATCTACTATTGTATCCATTGTTTTCCCCTTTCTGCGTACACGCCCAACGATTACAAATAATTTGTAATAACTAGCATCATATCTGCTGCCACCTTCACTGCTACAAAAAAAGTCGGAATATATTCTGAAAAACGCATTATACTGATATGGTCTGCATTGTCTGCCGTTTCATACTGATTCATCAATTCATAATTTCTTGTGAGAAGCGTTTTGATGGTTGTATCAATACTCTGCGCATCATTTTCGCTGAGCGAGTATAAAATACGTACCGAAGATGAGATATCCGTTACCTCAAACTGATTTAAAAAAGAATAATACGGTGTTACATCTGAAGGATTTTCTTCAATCGCATAAATGAACTGTTCCAGCGACTCTTTCATAATCACCGGTGCTGTATCATACGTATCTTCAATTGCCATTGCAAGTGATTCCTCCGAAAGGTTGAGTGCTACGTCCCTGAGCCAGTCTGCAAATGAATAATACAAATCTTTCTTCAAACGCTTCAATGCCGCCTGCCGGTTAATTTGTGGCACAATCCACAAATAAATACCGCATACCGCCGCCACGGCACACCACAGATACCATCCGTAATATGCCAGAATGCCGCTTATGCCTGCCATTATAACAAGAATCGGTATCAGACTGCGGTGAAGTTTCTTTAAGTCGGTATGAAATGCCATTTGATAATCTCTTTCTGCCGCCTTATCACTGCGCTGTTTAACCAGCCAGTCACAGTCATGCCGGATCTGCATATAAGTGTAATACATCATACATAAAATTAAAAATGTACAGGAGACCACCTGATATAGCGGTTCATGTGTAATATCCAGCCTGATTTCAGATGTATTTTCACAGATATATGTAACCAGCACAGATACCGATGCCATCAGAAAACTCAGTACTACTCCGATTGCCGTTGTCTGTTTTATGCGTCTTATTTCCTCCTGAAACTGATATACCCGTTTTACCCAGTGGTCTGCATCGCACCGCAGTATTTCCAGTAAACTTTTATACTCCCCGCCTTTTTCTTCCACCTGTGTTAAAAAAGTATGCAGTGTTGTAATTCTTGAACATGCATATTCTTTTTCAATGTTTTTAAGTGCCATGCGATACACATCTTTTGTTGTCCCATACTGCATTTCCTGTATTGCCGCAATGATACAATTTTTCATTTTATGATCCGTGACTTTCAGTGTATCTTCAAGTGCCGTAAGAATTTTGGGCTGTCGTTCAAATGAATAAATCATCTGATGAATATATACATCCACATCGTGAAATTTCTTTTTCTTTTCTTTCCCTGAAAAATACGCGGCGGTCACCGCGGGAATACAAAGTATTCCCGCTGCCATCACCATAAAAATCCATATCGGCTGTAATCTGTAAAACCACCCTGTAAGGACGGTTATGACCATTACTGCCCCAAATATGCCTGCATACCCCTGTGGTGTACAGGCAGCTCCGCTCTCCCCTGCTTTCTGCTGTATTCTCCGATAAGAAAAATACTGCCTTACATTTCTATATTTAATTTTTTTCATGCTTCCTCCCATGATTATTCCCCTCTTGCACAAAAACTCATGCTGTCTGATACGGATTCTCAATCCCATACCGCAGAAAACGGCGCTGATAGGCTTCCGGTATCTGCTGCGGTGTTTTCCCTTCTCTGTCATATAACACCGTACAGGTATTCCTGCCGCCCTCATTGTCGTAAAATGCCATCTGTGTAATCCGCCGCCTTTCCTTTGCATCGCACTCAACCAGCACCCCGACATCAATATATTTGTAAATGTTATTGATGAAGCGTTCTGTAATATCACACGAGCCCAGCATATTATACATTCTGTCCGGCAGCCCCCGCACGTCGTCCAGATGTATCGTTGTCATACAGCTTGCCCCCGTTGACAGGCTGTTTAACAAATCCAGCACCTCCGGTCCTCTCGACTCCGACAAAAGTGTCCAGTCAATATTATGCCGCAGTCCCGCTCTGATAATCTGTGAATATGAAAACTTCTCATCCACAAAAAACTCCGCACATTTTTTCCCCGGATTAATTTTACGGTAATGGATTTCCTGATTGTCTTCATACACACCGACCTTTTCATTTGCCGGAATAAATGTGGACAAATATTTGAGCAATTCCGTCTTTCCGGCGTGCGGCTGCCCGCCAATCACAATATTGCAGTGTGCAGTCACACAATTTTCAAGCAGATTAATCAGCGTCTCCGGCGCATAACCAGCCTGTACAATATCCTGATGGCGGAATCTCAGCCTTGTCGGGATTTTACGGATTGCCATACTCTTTTTGGTACAGCGGGATTCATGCCAGATGGATATGCGCAAATCTTCCGTATTGGCCTCCAATATCGGATATGCCCTGTTAAACGGCACTTTCATAATATTGGCAAGCCGGATTGCAAGATTATCCACATATTCCTCATTTAACCGGATATTATGGCAGTAACAGCCTTTCTTTAAATCTGTAACCCACAGATAATAACCGTCCCACTCAATATCCGTAACATCTTCATTCTGTATCAGATCTTCTATTTCCCGAAACAGTTCTGCACGATTCTGCCGGATGTATCCTTTTAATCCCTGTTCTTTTTCCAATCCCTATTCTTTACTCCCCTCTCCGCTGATGGCATCCTGAATCTGCTGTTCATAAGAAATGTTATCTACCGCCGTTGTCGTCTTGGTATTCACAATCTTTACAACCGCAACCGTCAGCAAAACAGCCGCAAGAACTCCTGCAAGCGCCACAATGACCTTCCCGTAATGTTCAATAATATCGTGCATCTAAAAAACCTCTCTTTCTTCTGAGTTGTTAAAATGTGATAATTTTCCGACTGGGAATGTATCCCTTTGGAATGACTTAAAACTAGAATTTATCCGAATAAAATAAAATAAATATAATAGATATCTATTACGTAATTAAGAATACCATATAAAATAGATTTTGTAAACCCCTAATATAAAAAATATTTAAAAATTCCAATAACTAAAAAGATACCCGGTATATAAAATCCTGCTGCTTCTCATTTCTGAGCAACTTGTTGCGAAGAGGCGATGAGAAATTCGCGCATGCGATTTCTCATCTGCCATCACAGATGTTTGCTTTTACTCGAAAGTAAACATCTGTGTGATATACCCGGTATCTTTTTTATTTACTGCTTTACAAATGTAATCTGTGTCTGGCTGCTGTCTGTTAATGTCAGCTTGCCCTTCTTTAACGTATATGTATACTCATCGGATTCTGTCTGTCCCAGATAAGACATGGTAATTGTCAGCTTATCTTTTTCTGTCGTATACGTAATATTTAAAGAAATGCTGTCACCAAGGCTGATACTTCCCGTTCCGTCGTCCTTTAATTCAAGCTTTGAAATATCGGCATCCGTTCCGTCTACAGTCCATGTACCTGTAATGGATTTGCTGCCGCCGCATGCCACAAAGGATAAAGATAATACCAATACGAGCATCAGCGCGCTTAATTTTTTCATTTTTTTCATGTGTTCTTCCTCCAATCCGCAGGCATTACAATATCAAAAGAATCTCAGATTGAATTTAATTTCCTTCTGCGATAAGAGTTTTTTGTCATGCCCGCAACACAAATAATCAATTATTCCTGTGTCATTTCTGTAATTGCTTCAATCACCTTTGGAAATTCCATTGCATGGGATGCTTTTACCAAAATATTGTCCCCCTGCTTTAAAAGTGCAGGCAATTGTGCAATAAGTTCCTCTTTTGTTGTAAATGTATGCACACTGCATGGATACGCACCGGCATGATTCTTCCGGTAATCTTTGGCACCCTGCGCAATCGACGTTGACAGCGCACCTACCGTCAGCAAAACATCCATCTGCTTTTGTGCCAGATAACTGCCGACTTCGTAGTGGAGCTGCTTTTCATTTTCACCCAGTTCAAACATATCACCTAAAATGCAGACCTTGCGCCCCTTTGCCGTATCCAGCACATCAACAGACGCTTTCATAGAAACCGGATTGGCATTATAGCAGTCATCTAAAATCAGAAATCCGTTTTCCCGGATAATATGATTTCGTCCGGCAATCGTTTCCATGCCCTCAATGCCTGTTTTTATCTGCTCTGCGGTCAGTCCGAGTGCCTCACCGACTGCCGCTGCTGCCATGGCATTATACACCATATGCTCTCCCGCAACCGGAATCTGCACAGTAAAATCTTCTGCCGCATTTTCAGTCTGATTCTCCGTCTGAACAGCATTATCTGCTGCCATATGAATCCGGCAGCGGACGCCTTCCAGTCCTAAATTTTCAATATGATCCGCATAGATTCCCGCTGTATTTTTAATACCGAAAAATACCGGCTTTTTGCCGTAAACTTCTGAGATTGTAATGAGCTTATCGTCATCTCCGTTTAAAATAACCGTGCCATCCGGATTCATGGATTTAAAAATCTCTGTTTTTGCCTTTAAAATGCCGTCACGGCTCTTTAAATTTTCCAAATGACACAAGCCGATATTGGTAATGACACAAATGTCCGGCTGTGCAATTTTTGTCAGACGGGTCATTTCACCGAAATCACTGATACCCATTTCCAAAACAGCGATTTCATCTTCCTCCGTCAGTCTGAAAATGGTAAGCGGCAGTCCGATTTCATTATTGAAGTTGCCCTGTGTCTTTAATACTTTGTACTTCTGTGAAAGAACTGCTGCAATCGTTTCCTTTGTACTGGTCTTTCCGACACTTCCCGTAATACCGACCACTTTGATATCCAGATTGGCGCGGTATAACTGCGCAATGTCTTTTAATGCCTGAAGTGAGGATTCTACCTGAATGTACGGTCTTTTCTCTCCCGGAAGCTCCTGCTCGGAAATACAGCAGAGCGCTCCTTTATCATAACAGGAATCAATATAAGCATGCCCGTCACTTCTTGCACCCTTAATCGCAATAAACATTCCCTGTGGCTGTATCTGCCTGCTGTCTGTTGTAATAGCTGAAACTTCTTTTATTTTGTCGCCGTCACTGCCATGATATATTCCATCACAGGCTTTTGCAACAGCTTCCAAAGTCATTCCCTTCATGGTACTCTCCTGCACTATTTATTATATTTATTCATAGAGATTTCTACAATTTTTTGTGTCAGCTGATCATAAGACATGCCGACTGCTGCCGCTTCCTGCGGAATCAGACTGGTTTCTGTCATGCCCGGAAGCGTGTTGATTTCCAGACAGAAAATGTCTTCGTCTTCATTTAACAGCATATCCACTCTGCCACATGTTTCAATACCGACTGCCTGACACGCTTTAACTGCCCAGCGCTGCATTTTCTGCGCTACATCTGCCGGAAGATTTGCCGGACACGTTTCCTTTGTTGCGCCATTGTACTTATTCTTGTAGTCATAAAAGCCTTCTAACGGTTCAATTTCAATAACCGGCAGTGCTTCTCCGTCAAGAACCGCTACTGAAAATTCCCTGCCCTTTACATATTCTTCAACCAAAATGTTATCTTCATAGCGGAAAGCTTCTTCCACTGCGGCACGGAATTCTTCTTCGTTATTTGCAATGGATACACCTACACTTGAACCGCCGCAGCACGGCTTTACAACACACGGATACGGAACATATTCTATCTTATGTCCTTTCTTTAAAGAAATGCCCTTTGGCATCGGAACACCTTCGGATACCAGTACCTTTTTAGTCAGTTCCTTGCTCATGGAAATGGCGCTGCTTAAGTATCCTGTTCCTGTATATTTAATACCCATCAAATCAAACGCAGCCTGAATCTTACCGTCTTCGCCGTTCGCACCGTGCAGTCCGATATAAACGATATCTGCTGCCTGACACAGTTCGAGTACACCCGGTCCGAAAAATCCGCCGCCGATGCGTTCTCTTTCTTCAACCAGCTTTGCAATACCGGCTGACTGTTCTTTCATGCTGTCTGCCAGCTTTTTTAAATCATTGTCTTCCTGGAAAAATTCACTGCTGTGCTTATATTTCCCCGAACCTGTAAATACATCTATCATATTGGCATGATGTCCGTTTCTTCTTAACGAACCGCACACCATCATACTTGTCATAATGGAAACATCTCTTTCCGTACTGGTTCCGCCAGCTAATACTACAATATTCACAACAATCCTCCTATCTACCAAAAAAGGCAGCTTCTAAGTCTTTATCTATATAAATATAGCACGTTACCTGCCTGTATGCAATCTGCATTTTAAAGGAGATAACGTGCTTTTTACTACCGCTGGTCTAACGGTACATATTCTTTATGGTCACAGACATTGCGGTATGCCGGACGGATAATCTTGCCACAATTAATTAATTCTTCAATTCTGTGCGCACTCCATCCTGAAATTCTTGCCACTGCAAATATCGGTGTAAAAAGTTCCTGCGGAAGTCCCAGCATACTGTATACAAAACCGCTGTAAAAATCGACATTGGCGCTGACGCCCTTATAGATTTTGCGTTCCTTTGCAATTAATTCTGCCGCAATCCGTTCAACATCAGACATGAGTTTAAACTCTTTCTCTCTGTTCTTTGCTACAGAAAGTTCTTCTACGAAGCCCTTGAACACTCTCGCTCTAGGGTCGGATAAAGAATAAACCGCATGTCCCATTCCATATACCAGTCCGGTATGGTCAAATGCTTTTTTATGAAGAATGTCATCTAAATATGCGGTGAGTTCTTCTTCATTATCCCAGTCTTTTACATGGGCTTTGATATCTTCAAACATCTGGCTGACCTTGATATTTGCACCGCCGTGACGAGGACCTTTTAAGGATGCCAGTGAAGATACAACCGTTGAATACGTATCTGTTCCGGATGATGTTACAACGTGGTTTGTAAATGTAGAGTTATTACCGCCGCCGTGTTCTGCATGCAGTACCAGTGCAATATCCAGAATCTCTGCTTCTAACGATGTATATTTGCCGTCCGTCCTTAATAAATGCAGAATATTTTCCGCAGTTGAAAGCTTCGGGTTCGGTTCGTGGATAATCAGACTGCCGCCCACATGAAAATGCCGGTATGCCTGATAGCTGTATACTGCCAGAAGCGGCAGTTCCGAAATCAGCTGTAATGACTGTCTGACAACATTCGGCACACTGGTATCGTCTGCCTTATCATCATATGCATAAAGCATGAGTACGCTTCGTGCCACCGCATTCATAATATCGCGGCTTGGCTTTTTCATGATGATATCCCGTACAAAATTCGGCGGAATACATCTGTAATTGCCTAAAAGTTCATTAAAATCCGCCAGCTGCTTCTTATCCGGCAGTTCACCGAAAAGCAGCAGATACGTCACTTCTTCAAATCCAAAGCGTTTATCCTTTGTAAATCCTTCAATCAGCTTTTCTACATCGTGTCCTCTGTAATAAAGCTTACCGTCGCACGGATGGGACACGCCATTTTCATCCACCTCCGATGCCTTGACTTCCGAAATCTCTGTCAGTCCGGTTAATACGCCCTTACCGTTCAGATCGCGAAGTCCCCTCTTTACCTCGTATTTGTCATACAGAGAAATATCAATTCTGTTATTCTCCCTTGATTTTGCTGCCAGAGCTTCAATCTCTGGCGTTACTGCTGAAAAGTCCTTTGCCTCCAATATGTGTAACCTCCTTTTCCGCCATTGTCATAAAGGCATAATGCTATCTTAACCTCGTTCCCTCGTAACGGACATGTGTCCTGATACAGTCCCGAAGTGATGCATACCGTTTTTCAATCGGTCCGTCCGGGACCTCAATCTCCATAGAAGCTGCCATTGCGTTAATCACCGAATCGTCTAATTTGTCCTTGCACAGCGAAAGCACATTTAATTTTTCCGTGTAGCTTTCCGCGTCCAGAAACAGCAACAGATACGGATTTACGCCTCCCTCCTGTGGCAGTTCTTCCAATTCTATTGATTCTACAGGTTCCAGTTCTGAATTTTCCTGCGTATCCGGCAGTTTTTCCGCACCGGCAGTTTGTGGCTGTACTTCCTGTGCTTTCTCTAAAGCTTTTGCCACTTCCCGCTGTGCCGGTTCTTCCACCGGATTTACCTGTTCAAACCGGTATTTCTGTGTAACTTCCGGATATTTTTCGTGGTCAACTTCACTCATAAACATCTCATAAGGTCTTACATATACCGCATAATCGCCGTACAACGCCTGATACACAACCATTTTTTCTTTGGTTTCGGAGTGATACGCAATACATCTGACCTGATATAATTTATCCTTAAAATGCCTGTAAAATCCGCCGATTACAATCTGTCTGTCTTCCATAACAATCTCCGCTCCTCTCTGCAAGGTTTTCAGTATTGATGACTTTAAGCCGCTGCTGCCGCAGACACCGGATTCGAATTTCTGTAGTGTTCTAGCAGATTTAAAATTCCTGCAACTGCAACATGGCACAGTGCCACGATATATCTGCAATCCGATTCCACCGTTTTATTGCACTTTAAATACTGCTGGTGAATCTGGATTACATAGTCACACAACTGCTGCGGCGTTGTAAAGCGCCTCACAACCGTGCTGTTTACATTAATTTCTCCACTGCGTATGTAACTTCTTAATGCAAATTTCAGCTTTTTTTCATAGATACAATGCTCCCTGATAGAACCTGTAAATACACAATTATGTGGAAATGTAAAATAATCCGCCAGATAGTGGGTCACCTCCCCCAGCTTCCGGCAATAGGCTGTCGATATTTTTTTATAATCATCTGAATTCACGGTGAGCTTTCTGATAAATTCACACACCATATCAAAGGTTTCTTCCATATTATGTTTCGTAGTTACAAACGAAGGCTTGCAGTCCGGAAGCACGCTTCCGACAATAAATGCCTTTCTGTGATTTTCAAGTAACTCGCTGTCAATATGATCTAATAAATATCTTGACAGTGAAACATGGGATTTCTTTCTCATTTTGCCTCGCATTCCGCTGGATAAAACAGCTTTTTAAATTACATTAAATTTTTTTCTGCAATTAATTTACATTTTAAACTAAAAATAATATAATTACAATGAAAAAATTATAAAATTGTGCAAAATTGCACTTAAGGGAGGACTTTTATGGACGCGATAGATTTACATGTACACTCAACCTTTTCGGACGGAACGCTGACACCTTCTGAGCTTATCAGCCGTGCAAAGCAGTTTCACCTTGCCGCCATGGCGCTGACCGACCACGATACCATTGAAGGGATTCCCGAAGCCGTACAGGCTGCCAGCGAACAAAACCTAGAGCTTGTTCCCGGTGTTGAATTAAGTACGTTCTGGGACGAAAAGGAAATCCACATTGTCGGCCTTTTTATTGATTATACGGACAAAACCTTCCAAAAAGAACTGGAAAGTCTGCGTGATGTCCGCCGTAACCGCAACATTGCCATGTGTGAAAAATTTACACAGCTTGGCATTCCGATTGATTACAGTGATATGGAAAAGGAATATGCCGATGCCGTCATTACGCGGGCGCATTTTGCGGATTACCTGCTTAAAAAAGGCTATATAAAAAGCCGTAACGAAGCCTTTGACCGTTATATCGGTTCAAACGGTCCGTGCTATGTGCCGCGTAAAAAAATGCCCTGCGCCGAAGCTATCCGCCTGATAAAAAATGCGGGCGGCGTTCCAATCCTTGCACATCCTGTTTTATACCACCTCGGAAAAGAACCGATGAATAAGCTTATGGACTACCTCTGCGATTCGGGCATTGTCGGACTGGAAGCCATCTATTCCACCTATACTGCCGGTGAGGAAATCCAGATGAAAAAACTTGCCGGTGAGCGCGGACTGATTCTTTCCGGTGGTTCGGACTATCACGGTGCCAACAAACCGCACATTGAACTGGGTATCGGCAGGGGACATTTATTCGTGCCATACTCTTTATTGGATGAAATCAAAAAGCACCGCAGATAACACTTTTTTAATTCAAAAACAGCACCGGAAACTCCTTAGCGCATATCTGCATCTGCCACTTTTCTCTCCGGTGCTGTTCTTTTATC
This sequence comes from Lachnospira intestinalis, assembly GCF_040095895.1. Taxonomy (NCBI): domain Bacteria; kingdom Bacillati; phylum Bacillota; class Clostridia; order Lachnospirales; family Lachnospiraceae; genus Lachnospira; species Lachnospira intestinalis. Next base: position 56,445 of record NZ_JBBMFS010000013.1, on the reverse strand, counting down.
CCTTATCTTTAATCTATACACTTCAAAATATTTTTCAAAGCATAGGCAACGCCGTCCCTGTCATGGTGCAGTGTCACCGCGTCTGCCACCGCAAGCAGTCCATTGGACGCATTTTCCATAGCAATGCCGCAGCCTGCATATTCCAGCATATCAATATCATTGTCTGCATCGCCGAATGCCGCAACCTGCTTTGGATTTAATCCCAGATATTCTGTGATAAATTTCACACCGGAACGTTTTCCTGCGTCCTTATATGAAATTTCCACAAGCTGGCTGATTGAACTGGTGATATAAATATCCTCCACCTCTGCCTTTAAAACTTCGATGACCTTTTGCTTCTGTGCTTCATCTTTTACCACAATGTCCATGCTGTCAAGTTCATCATCATGCTGCTTTAAAAATGAAACAATATCGTCCTGCAAATGTCTGGTAGACTGCACATATGCCACGGCATGCTCTGTTGCTCCGAATTTTACCGGGTCTTCAATATATTCTTTTGCCGCATATGCCGTGCCACGGATAAATCCCTCATACGTAACAGGAAAATCCTTTGTCAGTTCCAGAATCTTTTTTACAGACTGCTCCGTCAGCACATAGGAACGCAGACACTGCTTGTCCTGTATTCTATATACAGCAGCTCCGTTACTCGTTATCGCATATTCAATGCCCGGAATGGAAACAACGTCCTGCGGCAGTGTGTCAAATGCCCTTCCGCTGGCAATACACACATGAATTCCCTTTGCAACCGCCTTACGGATTGCTTCTTCATTTGCCTTTGAAAGTTTCCCTTGTGCATTTAACGTTGTCCTGTCGAGGTCTAATGCTATACATTTAATATCCATTTTCCGTTCATCTCCATTCCACTGCCCTTTCCGGGTGCTGTTCTTAGTGATGGAATAATCTCATGCCTGTAAAGCACATTGCAATGTTGTGCTTGTTGCAGGCTTCAATTACATTGTCATCACGGATTGAACCGCCCGGCTGTGCAATATATTTTACACCGCTCTTGTATGCTCTTTCAATGTTATCGCCAAATGGGAAGAATGCATCTGAGCCTAATGCCACATCTGTATTCTTATCAAGCCATGCACGCTTTTCTTCCTTTGTAAATACTTCCGGCTTTTCTGTAAATACTCTTTCCCATTCGCCATCTGCCAAAATATCCATGTAATCTTCGCCAATATATAAATCAATCGCATTATCTCTGTCGGCACGTCCTACATTTTCCTTAAACGGAAGGTTTAATACCTTTGGATTCTGACGTAAGAACCAGTTGTCTGCCTTAGAGCCTGCAAGACGTGTACAATGGATTCTGGACTGCTGTCCCGCACCGATACCGATTGCCTGTCCGCCTTTTGCATAGCATACAGAATTGGACTGTGTATACTTTAACGTGATAAGTGCAATCATCAGATCAATCTTTGCGGATTCAGGAATTTCCTTATTGTCTGTTACAATATTTTCAAGCAGTTCCTTGTTAATCTTAAATTCATTTCTGCCCTGTTCAAATGTAACACCGAATACCTGCTTTCTCTCGATTGGTTCCGGCTTGTAATCCGCATTAATCTTGATAATGTTATAGTTGCCCTTTTTCTTTGCCTTTAAAATCGCCAGTGCTTCTTCATCATAACCCGGTGCGATGATACCGTCTGAAACTTCGTGCTGAATCAGCTTCGCGGTTGTCACGTCACACACGTCTGAAAGAGAAATGAAATCGCCGAAAGAGGACATTCTGTCTGCACCTCTTGCTCTTGCATATGCGCATGCAAGCGGTGAAAGTTCTCCAATTGTTTCATCTACCCAGTAAATCTTCTTTTCAACTTCTGTTAAAGCAATGCCTACTGCCGCACCAGCCGGAGATACATGCTTAAAAGAGGTTGCCGCAGGCAGTCCTGTTGCTTCTTTTAATTCCTTTACAAGCTGCCAGCCGTTGAAAGCATCTAAGAAATTGATATATCCCGGTCTGCCGTTTAAGATTTCTACCGGAAGTTCACTGCCGTCTGCCATAAAGATTCTGGACGGCTTCTGATTTGGGTTACAGCCGTATTTTAACTGAAATTCGTTCATTTTTTCCTCCTTGCCGCTTCTGCGGAATCTGACTTATTTATTTTTATTGATAATTCTTGTTTCGTACTTTCCGGTTTCAATGTCGATGAAACGGACGAATAAAGATACCTTGTTGTCTTCATTTAAGTTGTTCCAGATCATATTTGTAAATGTGTCAATATCACCTGAAATCCGAACCCATGTCGGCTCGCCTTCAAAACTCGGAAGCGGATTGGCATCTTTCATATAAGTATGGATAAAACGTCCTTCACCCGCTACAGGATTTCTGTAATCAAATGTATAGCGGTTGCAGGCTGCCGGATTGCCGTTGTTGCTCTTTAAAATCGACATTGCATAGTCAAATGTGCCGTTTTCAATGTGCATAATGCCTGAAATTCTCGGTGTGTAGTTTGGTCCGTCCGGTTCAAATTCTCTTGTTCTTAAAGATTCTTCAAATGTCTTTCCCTGGCTCATTAAATCATAAACCGTATCTGTCTGGTCGCCGTTTGTTACAATCGTATCATTTCCTAAAACACGTACCGGCGCGTAGATAATCAGACTTGGGTCACTTAATTTTGACGGGTCAAATGCCTGTGTGCGGATTCCTTCACCGTCTTCTACAAATACACGGTTGCGGCTGTTTTCGCTTCTGCCCATGATAAAGTAAGCTGTTACCGCTTTCTTTCCGTCCTCTGACTTACCAATCACAATTCCTCTGCCCGGATAATCACAGCCTGACAGTTCCTTTTCCAACATCTGCATTTCCATACAATCCTCTCTTTCCACTGCCTATGCAGCACTGTAGTTTTTCGATTGAAGATTTGCACCTCTATGGCATAAATCTTCGTAAAAATAATATAAGCCGGCCCCTGAGTAACCAAGCTTTAATGGTCGCCCAGGCGGTCGGCTTATCTACAAAATCTGTACTCCCTGTGGGTAATCCCACATACAGGAGAATGGTTCTTTACATCTTCCTGCATTTTCCGCCAGTCGTACAGCAGCTACTATTAAGATACACTATTTTTTTCGGAAATGCAATGTTTTTTATTTTATACTTTGTCTTATATTTTTACAAACCTGCTATAAATTCATTCAAATCCGAATATTGCAGTGCATACTTTTCTTTGTCAATGCTGCTGTTCGTGCCTGCGAAAATAACCTTTACCGATGTACCGTCCGTTCCCGTGATTTCAAATGCATAACTCCAGCCGCTCGCAGATGCCGGTGAACTTTTCGTACACATCACATTCTGCATATACGCCGTAATCTTATCAATATCATCGGCTTCTTTATAACTTTTTATTTCACCGGTGTTCCCGCTGATAATATTCACAACTGCAATATCCTGCACTTTTTCACTGACAATATCCGAAAGTTTTCTCGTGCCTTCCGGCTTACTGCACCCGGCGACTGTACACAGAAGCAATATTACCGTAACGATGATGCAACTGATTTTTTTCATACTCCTCCTATTCCGAACAACTTGTTGCGATGAGGCGATGAGAAATTCGCGCAGGCGATTTCTCATCTGCCATCATAGATGTTTGCTTTCGCCCGGAAGCAAACATCTGTGTGAAAAATCAGCACATCAGTGTGATTTTTCACACTCCCCTTTTCCGTAGGCACTTTGCCGGAGGAATCGCGAGCCAAATGTCAGATTTGGCTCTGCGATAAAAAGTGGCTTTGTGACGCCTAAAACGGATTATAGTGCTGCATTTTACTGTTGATATAAAAATTGGCAAACTCCGAAATCGCTCTTAACTGCTCTTTTACTTCCTCTTTATTCTCAATGTCTTCGACAACTTCTACCTGCCAGCAGTGCCATGCATACCATGTTAATACTTTATATTTACTGCTAAATTGAGGTAAGCCCCTTACATTTTCCATATAATCCAGTCCCAAAGCATAATCCTTTTTGAACTGTTTCATGGCTTTTGACGGATTTTTGAATACCGGACGTCCATATGAATTTGCACCGATTTCATATGCGGTATTTTCTCCAAATTCGATTTTGCTTCCGTCTGTGTGAAATGCTTCGCTTTTTACCGGAACATATGCCCGAAACCACACCACAAACAATATGACTGCTGCCAAAATGAGTATGGTGAACGGAATGATTCGTTTCATCGTTTTCATAGTATTCCCTCCATTCTTTTCACTTTATAGACTTTGGTATCTACCTTAACCCGGTTGGTATCTATACAGGTAATGAATATTTGTTTATTTTCCCATTCAAATTTTATCCCGTAACTCCAGCCTGTTTTGAATCACTATAAAAATAATCCGGTTGTAATTTGCACTCCCCAAAATATTGTGCAAGCTTTTCTATATCCTCCGTATTTTTAACTACAACAATATCTCCCGTTCCGCCGGATACAATACTCACTTGCTCAATATCCGAAATATTTCCTGCATACAGCGAATCCAGTTTCCTAGATTTAAAATAAAACAGTATTATTACAATAATAACAACAATTACTATAACCATAATTTTTTCTTCATGTCTTGCTCCTATTATTAATCAAATACTTCTTGTCAATCATACATAATCTAAATATGTATTACAATCCCCTCTGTCGTAAACGGTCGTTATTTTGACGTAAACGGTCATTTTTTTACAATATAATCTCACAATAAAAAAAACTGTCTTTTTCATAAAAATCTAGTGTTCCATCCAGCTGCTGTACCGTTTCCTTTATAATTTTTATGCCATATCCGTGCCTACTGCTTTTTTTACTTGTGTATTCCAATCCCTGATGTTGCAGGACTGATTCTGCAATCGCATTTTTAATCACGATATCCAGTACATCTTCATCACTTTGAATGCTGATTCCAATAATCCTGTCATTTACAGGAAGTTTAAGCTGCGCTTCTATAGCGTTGTCCAGTGCATTTCCCAATATACTACACATATCTACTTCGGATATCTGTTTTAACTTCCGGCATACATATACCTCTGTCTGTATTCCTTTTTCCCTGCAAAACATCAATTTTGCATTTAGAATAGTATTGACAACAATACTATCTGTATAAACCATATCTCCCAATATAAGTGTTCTTTGCGTATATTCTGCTAAATAACGACGCATTCCCTCAATATCCGGTATTTCACTGTAAAGATACCCATTCAGGCTCTGCAAGTGCTTTTTTAAATCATGCCTTGTTTTTTTTATCTGCTCATCAATTTCATGAATACCGCGCATATATAATTCCTGCTGCTGCCGTTTTCGTTCCTGCTGCATATAGTATTGTTCTCTTTGTTGTTCTTCTTTTGTCCGCAAAAAAAGATAAATTAGTATACTATCAATTAATACAATGCCTACTACACTATACATTCTGCTTGCTGTCGTAAACAGCAGCAAATACACTATTCCTACTGATATAATGACAACAACTACAAGCAATACCTTCTCTGCTGTATTAGATAATCCGGATATTTTTTTTATTCCCCACATACTTAACAATGCTACAAAAAAATATATAACTGACAAATTCACCATATATATTTTTATTAATATCGTAGATACTATTCCATTTGTTAATATAACGGCAATACTAAAAAACGTTATTACAACTGTCGCTTTGCTAACTGCCACATACCCTTTTGCTTTTTCTCCAATAATTCCATATATACTTAACATAACCCATTGTGCCGGAATATTCCACCACACAGAATACTCATTTATCCATAAAAACTGCATAAATACCGTAATTCCTATCACAGCAACCCCCATTGCTATATATCTGTTTTCTCTGTCTTTTTGTGACGGAACTGCTAAAAGTGTATGCATCTGTTCTAACATTAACAAACTGATAAAAATACTTCCTAGTCCATTTACTAAAAATTTATCACTTCCATATCCCCATATCATACCTTCACCATCGTTCTTTTATATTCCTTATATTTTTTCAATACATTAGTCTTATTCCTTCTGCTAATTTCCAATTCTACTCCATTATCTAAAAGTATTTTTTCTTCCGCTATATGAATTCTTTTTATATACTTTAAGTTTACAATATATTTTTTATGTATTTTTACAAAATCATATGACAAAAGCTGTTTTTCCATTTGGGACAGCGTATTTCTGATTTCATAATCATATTTGTTTGTGTGGATTATAATATAGTGATTATCGCTTTGAATATATATGATACTGGAAACTGCTATACTTTCACTACTGCCATATATATCAAATTGTACGATTCCATTTTGTTTTAATTTTCCTTTTAATTTACTGATTACCTTCGGAAGTACCTGTTGATACTGTGCCTTCCTTAAAAAATAGAACGGCTGATATTCAAAGCTGTCATATACCATTAAATCATTTGAGGTAAGAAAAATAATATTCGTTTCCTTTCCACAATGAGCCAGCTTTTCTGCTGTTTCAAATCCCGTCATTCCACCCATATACAAATCCAGAAAAACGGCATCATAATTACATTTTTTACAGCCTGCAAGAAACATTTCCCCACTATAATAAATATCAATAATATCGTTATATTGAAGACAGTCTGTCAACTGTCGCTTTAATGTGGTGCAAAATTCTATATCATCATCACATATAGCTATATTCATAGACTTTCCCCCTCTTTAAAATCACATTCTATACGGATATCCCGCCGGGAAATTAGTAATTTCCCAGCAGCTTTATCTTTTTGGATTCTTCCTCAATGCCACGCAATGCGTTAATAACCCGCGGGTCATCAATATTGCCTTCAAAGTCTACGAAAAAGCGGAACTCCCACTCTCTGCCTTCAATCGGGCGTGATTCAATTTTGTTCATGTTAAGTCCGTTGTAAATGATGTGGCTTAACAGGTTGTAGAGTGTTCCGGCTTCGTTTGCCGTTTCAAATACAATGCTCATCTTCTTCGCATTTTTTACAAATTTTCTTGTATTCGTAACAATGACAAAACGGGTCGTATTGTTGTCCAAATCATTAATTTTATGCTTTAACACTTCCAGTCCGTATACCTGTGCCGCTTCTTCACTTGCAATGGCAACATGGGACGGATTCTTTTCCAAAAGCACCTTCTGGGCGCTCTGCGCTGTATTTGCCTGACTAATCTGATTCCAGTCCTTGTGCTGTTCCAAAAATCCTTCACACTGCATTAAGCCCTGCGGGTGGGAATAAACAGTTGTTACTTTGTCCAAATCCGTACCCGGAAGACCAAGCAGTGCATGTTCTACCTTGATATAAGTTTCTGCAATAATATAGTTATTATATTCCTGCAATAAATCATAAACACCTGCCACAATCCCGGCTGTTGAATTTTCAATCGGAAGCACCGCATAATCTGCCTTGCCCATTTTGACCGCTTCCATGGCATCCCGCCATGTCGGCACATGAAAATTTTCTACATTTTCGCCAAAGTAACGCTTCATGGCAATATAGCTGTATGCCCCCGGAACACCCTGATAAACGACCTTGCAGTTGGTCTTGTCCACTTCGTTCACAGCTTCATACGGCTCTCGTAATGTCTGACCATTTTCTTCCAATAAGCGGTACTGCATTTTTCTGGAATTTGCCATAATCTGTGAAAATAAGTCATTGATTGCATGGACATTTTCCGGGTTCTGAACCATTTTTGTAATTGCCGCCAGTTTTGCATTTTCTCTTTCCGTATCCAACACTTTCTTGCCGGTAGAAATTTTATATTCCGCTACTGAATGACAAAGTGCCATTCGTTCTTCAAATAATGATACAAGCTGTTTATCAATTCCGTCTATTTTTTCCCTGATTTCACCTAAATCTAACATTTTAATCCTCATTTCCGCTTCGCTCTGGCACTTTTCGCCGTGCATGTGAGTGAAAGCCGAAGGCTTTCACTCACTGTCGGGCATTCGCCCTATCAGCCGCAATCGTCTAAAAGAGCTTTGTGCTAGCACAGCTCTTTTTTCCTCTTTCGTCTGGCACGGCTCATTGCTTACGCACATTATACCATATTTTTTTTTGTATCGCACTATGATTTGTGATATAATTCTTTATAATTATGATTTTAGGAAATGAGGCTTTTTATGAAACTGAAACGTAGTGTAAAATTTATCATTCTGGCTGTTGTCGTTGTTTTGATTGTTGTGGCGGTGGTTGTTCATGCCCTGCCGAAGAAAAAGCAGACGAACAGCGCCGATGCCGCCGGAAATACTGCCGGAAATTTAATGAACGGCGGATTATTTTGCGAGTACAACAATAAAATTTATTTTGCCAATCCATACGACCACAATTATCTCTACGTTATGGATTCTGATTGCAGTAATGCCCGTATGCTCAACTCCGACAGCGTGGCATCGTTAAACATTTACAATGATAAAATTTATTATGTAAAGAACAATTTTTCCAAAGAAATGATTGGTACGATTCTGCGCGGTCAGTTATTCGGCATTTATCAGACGGATTTGGAAGGACAGAATTCGACAATGCTTTACAATCATCTGACCGGCTCTGTCAGTCTATGCGGCAATTATCTGTATTACCAGCACTATGAAAGCGATGTCGGCATTACTTTACACCGCATGGACATTGACGGTGAAAATGATAAGTTGGTTTCAAACACGCCTTACAATCCGTCCTGTGTCAGTGAGGGTAAAATTTATTTTTCCAATACGGATAAGAAAAATGTTATCAGCACACTCGACCCGAAGGACGATTCCATTTCCCTGTATTACGATGCGAATTCATATTTACCGGATTCCGAGGGGAATTATATTTATTATATTGATATTTCCAAGGGATATTCACTGGTGCGCGTCAATAAGAATACAAAGACGGTTGAACTGCTTTACGGAAAAGATAACTGCAAGGTGATTAATTACAATCTGTACGGCAGTAAAATTTTCTTCCAGCTGGAGGGCGATGATAATCCGGGTCTATACCGCATGAATGCCGACGGTACGCAGGTGGAATATATTGCGAACGGCGATTTGACCAATATCCACTGCACCTCACAGTATACGTTTTTCCAGTATTTTGACAATCAGGGAGTTTTATACCGCGTGCCGACCATGGGCGCGATTAGCTACCCGGAAGAAATCCGGATTCAGAAGGAAAGTTAATTTCAAAAAAGATTGACAAATATCTTTATTAATCGTATATGATTTGTAACAGAACCCGCCAAGCCTAGTCTTACTTTTGTAAGAATGCGCAACCCGGCGGGTCCTTTTGTCTTCTATCATTTTTATCTGCCGTATAATCAACCTTCTACAGTCTGTGCCAGTTCCGTAACCGTTTCTTCGGATAGTTCCGTTAGTTCTGCTACATCTGAAATACTTTTTCCCATTCGCAAAAGTTTCGCCGCACGCTGCATCCGGGCAATTCCTTCTGCTTCGCCCTCTGCACGTCCACGATTTAAAATATCTTTTGCTTCATAATTTAATACTTTTCCACCCATTTGTCTGCACACTTCCTTCGCAACATTTTCATATTTTACGGCAAGATTTTCTATGACTTTACGTGACATATCAAGAAATCCCGGCAGTCTGTTAAACTTTCCGGGATTTTTCTTTATGTTCAATTTTTACCAGCATAATTTTATTCATTTATATGCCGTGACATTTACATTAATACTATTCCTACAATTCATCACACACCTGAAAAATATAAAACTTCAGATACAGCGACTCCTCATCTCTCGACCATAAAATCGGGTGGTCCGGGGACTGGGTTTTATATTCAATCTGGCGCAGGCGCTTATGCACATTGGCGGCAGCTTCGCCAATCGTCTTTGAAAACAGCTCCGGATTCATAAAATGTGAGCAGGAGCATGTTGCAAGATAGCCGCCGTTTTTAACAAGCTTCATTGCACGCAGATTAATTTCTCTATATCCTTTTACTGCATTTTTAATAGAATTACGCGACTTCGTGAATGCCGGCGGGTCTAAGATGACCACATCAAACAATTCACCCTCTTTTTCCAGTCTTGGAAGCAGTTCAAATACATCTTCACAGATAAAGGATACGCGGTCTGACAGTCCGTTTAATGCGGCATTTTCCGTTGCCTGTGCAACGCCGAGTTCCGATGCGTCCACACCCAGCACGCTCTTTGCGCCCGCCATGCCCGCATTTAATGCAAATGAACCGGTATGCGTAAAACAGTCTAACACCTTTGCATCTTTACACATCGGACGGATTGCGGCACGGTTGTATTTCTGGTCTAAGAAAAATCCTGTCTTCTGACCGTCCTTTACATCAACCATATATTTCACGCCGTTTTCCACGATAGATACCTTGGTATCAAATTCTTCTCCGATAAAGCCCTTGAAACGCTCCATACCCTCCTGCAGACGCACCTTGGCATCGCTTCTTTCATAAACACCGCGGATTGGCATGCCTTCTTCTTTTAAAACCTGCTTTAACAGTTCTACAATCAGCGGCTTAAAACGGTCAATTCCGAGTGCCAGCGATTCGACAACCAGCACATCAGAAAATTTATCAATCACAATGCCCGGCAGGAAATCCGCTTCGCCGAATATCAGACGGCAGGAAGACATATCCACCGTATGTTTTCTATAATCCACACAGGCGCGCACGCGCTGTTCAATAAATGCCCTGTCAATCTCCCTCGTTCTGCGGCTCATCATTCTGACCGTAATTTTAGAGCGGCGGTTGATATATCCGATACCCATAAAATAGCCGTCAAAATCATGTACTTCTACGAGTCCGCCGTCAACGATTTCTCCCATAGTGCTTGCGATTTCATTGTCGTAAACCCACATTCCTCCGGCTTTTAACGTTCTTCCCTCGCCTTTTTTCAAATTTACAATTCCGTGTATTTTAAATAAATCTTCCACAAAGTACCTCCGTGCTTTCTCTCCTAATTTCTAAAAACCTGCGCCTATTATACCATTCCCGCACACAGATTTCCACTTGTTGTTTTTTACGGGGCTATTCCTGATTCCCACAGACATTAAACAGCACCACACCGCCGATTGCCAGTGCCAGCCCCAAAAGCTTTAACCACGAAAAATCTGCCCGCTTACTGCCAAACATGCCGAATAATTCAATGATATATGCCACGGCAATCTGCGAAATGACAATCGTAATCTCCGCCTTTGCCGTTCCGAGGCTTCCCATTGCCCGCACAACCGTATACGTAATAAATGCACCGATAACACCGCCAAGCAGTGCGTATTTCGGCTGTACCTGAAACAGCCCGCTAACCGGCGGACGTCCGTCATAAAACCACATCAGCACGCATGTTGCAAATGCCGTAATCTGCACAAAAGATGCCGCCACCCAGATACTGCTGCTCTTTGTCGCCGTTGTATTAAATACCCCCTGGACACTCATAAGCGCCCCCGAAATAATTGCAATCAAAAAACCTGCCATTTCTTCCTCCATATTGATAAAATTTCTCTATCTAATATGAGTAAATGACAGGTTTTCTATTCATCTTTTTAACGGCTGACTGCCTTTATAAAAGCATCTACCGACTCATTTAAATCTTCGCCTTTCCAGATATTGTGCAGTAAAATGGAATATCTGACATAAAATTCATCTGCCCCGATATACTTTGCATAGCTGTCGGACTGTGCATATACTTCATACAACGGCTGGTACAGCACCTTTTTATTCTTGTCCGCCACATCGGTTCTCGCGCTGATATAACCGGTATCCTTTTCAAGCAAATCCGCATAATCGTAACTGATTGCCTGCGCTACTGCCTTGGCAGTGTCCGTGTTTTCCGAATACGGATTGACCATGGCAAGTATCGTATCCGAAAGGCTCTGCGTACCAAATCCCGTCTTTGCCCCCGGCACGGCACAGATGCCGTAATCCACACCGCAAGCATTTAAGTCCGCTAACTGCGTTGAATCCAGTATCGTATAAATAAGCTGATTGTTCATAAACATCTGCTTATATTCTTCCTGTGTTTTATCAACAATTCCAAAAGTATTCTGAAGCGCCGCATACTCTGTCATCGCCGCCTTTAACGCTTCTGTCTGGACATCGCTTTCAGCCTCCTCACCCTGCGCGCCGCCGTTATCCACATAGCTTCCGCCAAATGCGTAATTTGTCCACAAATCCTGTGTATCCCAGCCCACAATCATGTTGACATCTTTATTTTCATCTGTGACCTGATATGAATTTAAAAATGCTTCAATCTGCTCAAAATTTTCCGGCGCTGTGGTATATTTTTTATTATACACCATGACTGCCGTATGAAATGTGACCGGATAGCCGTAAAGTTTTCCTTCATAGCACGCCGCATTAACTGCCGTCACCGGAAAATGCTTCTGTGAATAGTACTGTGTATACGCATCATTTTCCGCCGTCAGCCCCATTAAATATGCGCGTTGCATATCCGATGCTTCCATAAGATATACATCTGCCACATTATTCTGCGCAATGCTGCCGTTATAAACGGCATCCAGCAGGTTATTTTCCTCTACTTTCACCGGATTGACCGTAATAAATTCATTTGCCTTATGAAACTGCTGTGCGATATAGTCCAGATACGATGTATATGCATCGTCCTGATACCAGATATTAATCGAAACGGCTGTATCTATATTCAGCTTTTTTGCATGTTCACTGCGTCCGCCGCATGCCGTAAACGAAACGGCAACAACTGCTGTGAGCAAAACTGCTGTTACTCTTTTTAAAATCTTCATACCAATTAATTTACCTTTCCATGATTTCACGGGGTTTATAAGCAAATATTAAGACCTGCACCGCGGGTACAAGTCTTAATATAACAATTAATTATAGCATGTATTTTCTCTTTTAAAAAGTCTTATCTGCAAGAATCCAAAGATTTTTTCAGTCTGACAATCATCTCGTCCACATCTGCCTTTGTAATAACAAGCGGCGGTACAAAACGAATGACATTTGTTCCGGCTGAGAATAAAATCAGTCCGTTATCGAGTGCATTTGCAATCACGTCTTTTGGATTGACACTAAGCTGTAAGCCCTGAATCAGACCCATTCCCCTGCGCTCTGTCGCAATATCGTATTCAGCCACAATTTTATCCAGCTCGGAAGCTAAATATGCGCCGACTTCTTTTACATTGTCTAACACCTTTAAGCTGTCAAACAGTTCAAATACCTTGACTGCCGCCGCACAAGCCAGCGGATTTCCGCCGTAGGTAGTGCCGTGATCGCCGGGAACCAGGGCTTTTGCTACTTCATCCTTTGCCGCAAATGCTCCAACCGGCACACCACAGCCTAAAGCTTTGGCAACCGTTACAATATCCGGCTTCACACCGTACTGCTGATAAGCAAACATCGAACCGGTTCTGCCCATGCCGCACTGAATTTCATCTAAAATTAAAAGGATACCCTTTTCGTCACAAAGCTTTCTGACACCTTCGATAAATTCCTTCTTTGCCGGATAAACGCCGCCCTCTCCCTGAACGGTTTCAAAAATAATCGCGCAGGTCTTTTCATTTACAAGTTCCTTTACGCTTTCCAGATTGTTGTATTGTGCAAAACGGATTCCCGGAATCATCGGTCCAAAGGCTTCCTGATAGTGCTTGTTGCCTGTTACGGCAAGCGCACCCATGCTTCTGCCGTGGAAAGAATGTTCCATTGCAATAATTTCATGGTCGGTTGAGCCATCCTTTAAATACGCATATTTCTTTGCAAGCTTAATCGCACCTTCAACAGCTTCCGTACCGCTGTTGGTAAAAAATACTCTGTCCATTCCGGTCGCTTTGGTCAGCATTTTTGCCGCCTTTGCCGCCGGTTCGTTGTAAAAGTAGTTCGATGTATGTACCAGCTTGTCAATCTGTGTCTTTAAGGCATCATTATATTCTTTATTGTTATATCCTAATGCAAATACGGCAATACCGGCACCGAAATCCAGATATTCCTTGCCGTCTGTGTCGTATAAATGCACACCGTCCCCTTTATCCAGTACAATCTGGTAACGGTTGTAGGTATGAATCAAATGCTCCTCGGCTGTTTCAATAATTGTCTTTGTATCCATTTTTTCCTCCGAAATTTTCGTTAAATGTTTGTATCATAAAAACGTTCTGCTTCGTTGCTTAAAATCGCTGTACCGATACCTTTGTTTGTAAAGATTTCAAGTAACAGACAGTGCGGAATTCTGCCGTCTAAGATATGGACACGGGATACGCCGTGTTCAATCGCATCAATGCAGTTGTTCAGCTTCGGAAGCATTCCGCCGCCGATTGTACCGCCCGCAAGCAGTTCTCTGGCTTCATCTGTTGAAAGCTCTGAAATCAGGGAAGACTTGTCGTTGTAATCTCTGTAAACGCCCTCAATATCCGTAAGGAATGCCAGCTTTTCTGCGTTAACTGCTCTTGCAATGGCACATGCCGCATCATCGGCATTAATATTGTAAGCATGGAAATTATCATCATATCCAATCGGGCAGATAACCGGAAGGAAATCGTCCTTTAACAGTGTATGAAGCAGTGTTGTATCCACTTCCTTGACTTCACCTACATAGCCGATGTCTTCGCCGCCGGAAAGCTTTTTATCCACCTTTAACATGCCACCGTCTTTACCACTGATACCGCATGCCTTGACGCCGAGTTCTTCAATCATGGATACAAGGCTTTTATTGACCTTATTTAAAACCATTTCGGCGATTTCCATTGTCGGCTCATCGGTTACGCGCAGTCCGTTTAAGAAATGTGGTTCCATGCCGGATTTTTCAACCCATTTGCTGATTTCCTTGCCACCGCCGTGTACGATAATCGGCTTAAAGCCTACCAGCTTTAACAGTACAACGTCCTGAATGACTTTTCTTTTTAATTCTTCGTCAACCATTGCACTGCCGCCGTATTTGACAACGATAATCTTTCTGTTAAATTTCTGGATATATGGAAGCGCTTCCACCAGAACCTGCGCTTTTTTCAATTCTTCATTCATTTCCATGTCTGTTCTCTCCATTTTTAATATACACTTTTAACAGTATTTTTACCTGCCGCCGCAAAATATTTCCGTTGCCGTATCTTTAATACGAAACTTCATTATGAGCGGTAATCCGCGTTAATTTTTACATAGTCAAATGTCAAATCACAGCCCCATGCGGTTGCTTCTTCATTTCCCATTTTTACATCTGCAATAGCAATAACCGGATTCTTTGATAAGATTTCTGTTGCTTTTTCTTCACTGTAATCGGTTGCTTTTCCGTTTTCTACAATTTTTAACTTTCCGGCTTCACTTTCAAAGTAAATATCTACTTTTTCCGGTTCTAAGTCCGCACCGGAATAGCCCATTGCACAGAGGATTCTGCCCCAGTTCGCATCGTGACCGAAAATTGCCGCTTTTGTAAGACTTGAAGTAACAATCGACTTTGCAAGCACCTTTGCCTGTTCTTTTGCTGCCGCATTTTTTACCTGCACTTCAAACAGACAGGTACAGCCCTCACCGTCACCTGCAATCTTTTTAGAAAGCTCACGCAGTACATAAAACAGTGCATCATAAAATGTTTGATAATCCTTGCTGTCTTCGGTAATAATATCATTTTCCGCCATGCCGTTTGCAAGCACCAGAACGGTATCATTTGTTGAAGTATCGCCGTCCACGGAAATCATATTAAAAGTATCGCTGACAATCGCTTTTGTCATTTTCTGCAAAGCATCTTTTTTAATGCACGCATCGGTTGTCACAAAACACAGCATGGTTGCCATGTTCGGATGAATCATGCCGGCTCCCTTACACATACCGCCGACTGTAACCGTCTTTCCGCCAACCTCAATCTGTACGGCAACCTGCTTATCCACGGTATCTGTCGTCATAATGGCTTCTGCCGCCAGTGTGCCATGCTCTAATGAACTGCCAAGCTTCTTTGGAAGTTCTTTAATTCCTGCACAGATTTTATCCATTGGAAGCTGTGCGCCGATAACACCGGTAGAGGCAACCAATACCGCACTTTCCGGAACCTGTAATGCTTCGGATACAGCCTTTGCTTCTGCCGCACACGCATCATCGCCCTCTTTTCCGGTACAGGCATTAGCAACACCGCTGTTGACAACAACTGCCTGTGCAAATGGTGAATTTGCCACAATGTCCTTATCCCACTTTACCGGTGCTGCAAAAACCTTATTTGTTGTAAATGTTCCTGCTGTTACACATGGCTTTTCACTGTAAACCATCGCCATATCTTTTTTTTCGTTATTTTTTATTCCTGCGTTTAAACCTGCCGCACAAAATCCCTTTGCCGCAGTCACGCCGCCTTTAATGATTTCCATATTACACTCCATTCCGCAGGCATTCTAATGCCGGAGGAATCGCGAACTGAATTAATTCAGTTCTGCGATAAGAGCAGCTTTGTGACGCCTGCGGCACAAAGTGCTATGCGAAAATCTTCAATTTAAGGATTTTCGCATTTCTCCTCATTCTGCAAATATTGTAACCTGATTCCGTTACAGGGAAATAAGCCGAAGTTAAGTAACACGTTGAGGCGTTTTCCCTGTAATGGAATCTTGTTCACACTTCTACGGGAACATCGGTGCTGCCATAAGCCCTTCTGTTTCCGGTAATCCAAATAATAAGTTCATATTCTGTACAGCCTGACCTGCCGCACCCTTTACAAGGTTATCAAGTGCCCCCATCATAATCAGACGGTGGGTTCTCGGCTCAATCTTAAATCCGATGTCCACAAAGTTACTGCCTTCTACCCAGCGTGTTTCCGGGCAGACGTCCCTTTCCAGCACTCTGACAAATGTTTCTTCCTTATAATATTTATCATAAACTGCTTTTACTTCTTCGTATGTAACGTCCTTTGCCAGATTTGCATATGCCGTTACTAAAATACCGCGGTTCATCGGAACAAGGTGTGGTGTGAAAATGAGTTTCAAATCATTTCTGCCGCAGGCATAACCTAACTGTTCTTCAATCTCCGGTGTATGTCTGTGTGTGCCGACACCGTATGCTTTCATGCTTTCATTGACTTCGCAGAAAAGATTGGCAACCTTTGCGCCGCGTCCTGCGCCTGATGTACCGCTCTTTGCATCAATAATAATGGTATCCGGGTCAATCAGCCCTTCTTTTACCATTGGATATAAGGTAAGAATCGAGGTTGTTGTATAGCAGCCGGGATTTGCTACAATTCTTGTTTTTTTGGTAATCTGGTTTCTGTTGATTTCGCATAAGCCGTAAACCGCTTCATCAATGTACTGCGGTGCTTTATGCTCCAGCTTATACCACTGTTCATAAATACTCACATCTTTTAAACGGAAATCCGCACTCAGATCAACAATCTTTGTATTGGATAAAATTTCTTCATTTACTAAAGAAGCACATAAGCCCTGCGGTGTCGCTGTGAAAATGACATCAACCTGCTTTGCAAGTTCGTCCATGTTATCATCCATGCAGACCGCATCAACAAGCTGAAACATATTTCTGTATACATCTGCATATTTCTGGTCAATATAGCTTCTTGAACCATACCACACAATTTCTGCATCCTTATGTCCCAGTAACAGTCTTACCAGCTCATTTCCGGCATATCCTGTTGCACCAATAATTCCTACCTTAATCATATCTTTTACCTCGCTGTAAAATATTCGTTATGTTTCATTATAGCAATTTTTTTTGTCCTGTAAAGTGTTAATTTGAATTTTTTTATAAATATACATGATTTTTGTATATTTTTGCATATTATTCATTTTTACCTATTGCATTTTTACCTTATGTGGTTTATCATAAGACACAAGTTCGTTGCCAATTGCAACCATACAAATTCAATCAATTCGGAGGATATCAATTATGAAAGAAAAAGTAATTCTTGCCTACTCAGGCGGACTTGATACCACAGCTATTATCCCGTGGTTAAAGGAGAATTTTGACTATGAAGTAATCTGTGTATGCGCAGACTGCGGACAGGGCGAGGAGTTAGACGGTTTACAGGAAAGAGCGCTCTCATGCGGTGCTTCTAAATTATATATTGAAGATTTAACAGATGAATTCTGTGACGATTACATCGTACCTTGTGTACAGGCTCACGCCGTATATGAAAATAAGTATCTTTTAGGTACTTCCATGGCAAGACCTGTTATCGCAAAAAGACTGGTTGAAATTGCAAGAAAAGAAGGCGCTACAGCAATCTGCCACGGTGCTACCGGTAAAGGTAATGACCAGATTCGTTTTGAACTGGCAATCAAGGCTTTAGCTCCGGACATCAACATCATTGCTCCTTGGAGAAATGAAAAATGGACACTGGATTCAAGAGAAGCAGAAATCGAATACTGCAAACAGCACGGTATCCATCTTCCATTCTCTGCAGATACCAGCTACAGCCGTGACCGTAACTTATGGCACATCAGCCATGAAGGCCTTGAGCTGGAAGACCCTGCAAATGAACCGAACTACAAGCATCTGCTTGTTTTAGGAAACTCTCCGGAAGAAGCTCCTGAAGAAGGTGAATATGTAACTATGACATTTGAACATGGTGTACCAAAGTCTGTAAACGGTAAGGAAATGAAGGTTTCTGATATCATCCGCGAATTAAACAGATTAGGCGGCAAGCATGGTATCGGTATCGTTGATATCGTTGAAAACCGCGTTGTCGGCATGAAGTCCCGTGGTGTTTATGAAACTCCTGGCGGAACCATTCTCTACGAAGCACATCAGCAGTTAGAGGAACTGATTCTTGACCGTGATACAACAACAGTTAAAATGAATATGGCAAATAAGTTTGCCCAGATTATTTACGAAGGAAAATGGTTTACACCGCTTCGTGAAGCTGTTCAGGCATTTATTGAAAAGACACAGGAAAATGTAACAGGCGAAGTTAAGTTTAAGCTGTACAAAGGCAACATCATCAAAGCCGGTACAACTTCTCCATATTCACTCTACAACGAATCTATCGCTTCCTTTAAGACCGGCGACCTTTATGACCACCATGATGCAGACGGTTTCATTAATCTGTTTGGTCTTTCATTAAAGGTTCGTGCAATGAAGGAACAGGAATTAAGCAAGAAGAATAATAAGTAATTTATATAACATAAAAAAAGGGACAGCCGGTAAAACATTTAAACCGGACTGTCCCATTTTTATGCCATCAGTCAATTTCCTTTTTATTTAAAATCCGTACACTGGCAAAGTAAGATACCAGCATAACTGCCAGCGCTGCTACGACTGCCACTATCGTCCATGTACCCTGCGAATACCGCCCTATTTTCTGTCCAATCCACGACAAATCCACATTCCACTTTTCTGTGAAATTTTTAAGAATATACAATCCGCCAAATACTGCGCCATAAGCTCCCAGCAGCATCATTCTGCCCTTTTCTGCGCCAAACCGTAACTGAAACGGCACCATTAAAGAAAATAAAATAAGTGCCAGCGGCATCATAATGAGAATGATAAAAAGCTGCTCTGCCATAAGCTGACTGCCTCTTACAACACTTACAAGATAGACAAGTACCGTTACGACACATACTGCTGCTGCACTTCCTGCCACTGCCAGACCATATTTTTCCAAAACATATTCCTTTCTGCTGACCGGCAGTGTAAATAAGAATACCGTTCCATGGTCTGCTTCATCACAACCGATAGTGCTTGTTGCCGCCATTGTTACAACAAATACCATATATCCTGCCATAAATCCAATCATTTCTGTACCGTCCTGTATATTAAACAGTACAACTGCTGTCACTATACCAACAAGCATAAACATCTTCTTCTGTGCTTTTAACAGCTTTAAATCTTTAATAAAAAGTCCTAACATTGTTCATCACCTCCGCTAAGCATTGTCACAATCTCATCAATCGCAGCTTTTTCTATGATTATCTGCGGATAATTTTCTATATAAAACGCATTTTCATTTGTAAGACATGCATATCCGTAATTTTCTTTCTGCACTTTTAATATAAAACTTTTATCCAGCTTCTCATACTGTGCTTCATCTACTTTTAAAACAACATATTGGTCAAGCAGGACATCTGTTTCTTCATGAAAAATGATTTTTCCGTCCTTTAACATATAAAAATCATCACACAATGATTCTAAATCACTTGAAATATGAGAACTGATAAGTACAGCACGTTCTTCATCTTCTGTCATATAATCCCGTATTAAATCCAGTACCTCATTTCTTGCAACCACGTCCAGCCCGGCTGTCGGTTCGTCAAGCAGCAACAGTTTTGCCTGATGTGAAATTGCAATCAAAACCTTTAATTTCGCTTTCATGCCTGTTGAAAAATCCTTCAATTTCTTTTTATAAGGCAGACCGAAAATTTCCACCTGTTTCATAAAAAAATCCTTATTAAAATCATCATACAGTTTTTCCAGCACAGGAATAATATCCTGAATCGTCAGATTTCCACTAAAACCGGAATCGGATAATACAACCCCCAGTTTTTGTTTATCCTTCGCTGTTATTTCCTGACTGTCTTTTCCTAATAGAGTAATTTTCCCGCTATCCGGTCTAAGCAGTCCCAGTACTGCATGAAATGTTGTACTTTTACCTGCTCCGTTTTTCCCCACAAGCCCTGTAATCTGTCCCGGCAGAACTTCCAACGAACAATCAAGGGAAAATGTATTATAATTTTTCACTAGATGGTCAATTTTTAACATCGGCTATCCCTCCAATATTAATTCTAATAAATTCTTTAGTTCTTCATCACTGATGCCGCATCTTCTGGCTTTTAAAACTGCTTTTTCTAAATCCGCTTCAATTTCTTTTTTCTGTTCTTCAAGCAAAAGCTCTGTATTTGCAGCCGTGATGTATGTCCCTTTTCCATGTATTGTAATTGCAAATCCTTCTTCTTCCAGAGCATCATATGCTTTTTTTACCGTCAACGCACTGATTTTAAGGTCTTTTGCCAGCATACGCACAGAAGGAAGATTCTCATCTTCTTTAAGTTCTCCTTTGCGAATCTGTGTCTTAACCGCATCTACAATTTGCTCATAAATCGGCACCATAGATGAATGATTGATAATAATATTCAATCTCACTTCCTCCTTTCTGTATAAACAGTGTATAACAGTATACAACTGTTGTCAAGTGTTATATACTGTTTATTCCTATTTTTCTTTAAATGAATTGGCAATTTCCTATAACGCAAAAAAATCTCCTAAATGCCAAGACACATTTTGCCCTGCCTTTAGGAGATTTATTTTTATATTCAACGTTTTTTCTGACCAGACCCGCTGTCGCTACTCCATATCCATATTGGCAAGCTGCCGGATTTGATCACGCCTGCCATAGATAACCGCTGTCACCTGAACTCTGCTGTTATCATCATCTACCCAATAATAAATCAGGAATTTCTGAACTACCATCTTGCGTATTCCTTCAGTTCTCCAAGGTTCTTCCTCTATCCGCGCATACTTCTTCGGTAAACTTGACAGTTTCAAAATCTCTGCTTTAAACTTATCAAGCAGATTATCCGCTGCAGCCGGTGACATCAAATCATATGAAATATAATGCACAATCTCTTTCATTTGCTCTAACGCCTGTCTTGTTACCCTTACCTCATACTCGTCCATACCTTACATCTCCGCTTTTAATTGCTCGAAAGCCTCATCGACAGATACAGAATCATTTCTTTTTGCCTGCGAAAGTCCCGTCTGCATCATGATATCAAATTCAGCTTTTGTTATAGAATCTCTTGTAGCAAGCTTATCGGGAATATCTAATGAAAATGGTACACCGTCACGCATAATAACCTGTCTGTAAGTCATATCTATAAATACAGATACAGGAATTCCAAGTCTGTCAAGAATAGCTTCTGCCTGCTCTTTTATATTCGGTTGAATACGTGCTGTTACATTTGCTGTTTTTACTGCCATAATATGCACCTCCTTGTTTCTTATAGCGTACCACCATGTATAGCTTTTTGCAACACAAATATATTTCTATTCCAAAAAGCTATTAATAAGGTTAAGGGAAAAGTACCTAAAATTTATAAAAGCTCATTTTCAATATTGGTCAATTAATTTTTATTGTATGGGAATATTTTTCACTTTAAAATATTTCCATAACTTTCTTCAACTTCGCTATAACTCTTTACTCATCCTTGTTACAATTGTTTCAACATTATCAATACAATTCTGTCTATATTCTTCTCTTACCGTAACTCTCTTTCCCATTAATTCCAAACGTCCTGATTTCAATTTTCGTAAAGGACAACCTCTTGCAGCCGAAACAACTCCCGTTGTCTGAAAGTCTCTTACATCAATAATTCCCATATCTAATGTTTTAAATGCAAACATATCTGGATACGTCTTCAATAGAGATAAAACATCTTTATCAATTTCCTGTAACACTGTCGCATATGCAGAAGCCGCTCCCATATATTGAGTTAATCTATTCTTTAATATCATATAAACTTTTGGTAATGGCATATCTACTTCTTTTAATTTTTCCGCAAAAGCATATTTACTATATATTTCAGAAGGTAATTTTAATCCATAAACCAACGAAAAAGCATTTTGAATGGCTCTACGTGATGAATCATCAGCCATCACTGGTAACACCATTTTTGTTGAAGTCGCAATTGCTATTTGCGTATACATTGAAAAACTTGGATTTGCGTCTAAAAATACCATATCGTAATCTTTCTCGATTGGCTGTATGAAATCGTTTAACCAATTTATAATTGCAACCCATGTATTAGTTCCTGGTATTTGATTATTCGCTAATGTGGAAATAGCATTTGATTGTAATTCCAACATAGCATCTCCACAAAGCAAATCGATATTATCTTGTATATACTGATTATATTCATGCGGTTTTGTTAAATAATCTCTAGGATTAAACAAAGGCACACTATAAGGAGATGGCAAACGCAATTGAAAATATCCACCAATTGTTGCTCTTTGGATTGTACCTTGCCTCATTAATAAAACTTCACTACCTCCTTGATTTAACCCTCCCAATAAAAGTTCAGATAAATTTGCTTAAGGACAAACATCTATAGCTAATATTTTCTTTTCAGGATTTTGAAAAGCATATTCATTAATTATCTGAAATGTTAATGTAGTTTTGCCAGTTCCGCCTTTATTATTCCAAAATATAACTCTTTCCATTTTCAACCTCCAAATAGCATTTATAAATTTACTCAAATTATAAGTTACGTACTTTTATACTTTTGTCAAGTACTGTTTGTACTTTTATTATGTACTTTTTGTACTTATATCATATTTATTATTATTATAAAATAACCATATATCCATAATAATAGCCAATATGCATCTTAAATTAATTCTCACCTCATATATCTACTTTTGCAATAAAAAAGCTACCCTCCTCAAATCCACTTTAAGGAAGATAGCTAATACCTTTTATAAATTTCTTTCCTGTTACATTCCCCGGAAGCGCTGATACCGCTGTTGTGCCAGTTCTTCACCGCCCATCTGCTGATATTTCACCAGAAATCCTGCAATTTTACGTTTCATATATAAAGTAACACGATTCATATTGTCACTGCTGACAACCGGAAATTCCGGCAGAATCTGTTCGATAATGCCCAGTTCCTTTAAATCCTGTGCTGTCAGTTTCATTACCTGCGCCGCTTTTTCTGCTTTGGATGCGTCCTTCCACAAAATTGATGCAAAGCCCTCCGGTGAGAGAATTGAATACACCGAATTTTCCAGCATCCAGACTTCATTTCCCGCCGCAAGTGCCAGCGCACCGCCGCTTCCGCCTTCTCCAATGACAATCGAAAGCACAGGCACTTTTAAATCCGCCATTTCAAACAGATTTTTTGCAATCGCTTCTCCCTGTCCGCGTTCCTCTGCACCAATGCCGCAGTATGCCCCCGGTGTATCCACAAGGCACAATACCGGACGATGAAACTTTTCTGCCTGTTTCATCAGGCGCAGTGCTTTACGGTATCCTTCCGGGTACGGCATTCCGAAATTACGCACAATATTCTCTTTTGTCGTTGCACCTTTCTGCTGTCCGATTACAGTCACCGGCTGTTTCCCAAAAAATGCGATACCGCCCACGATTGCACCGTCATCACGGTACGCCCTGTCACCATGCAATTCATAAAAATCTTTGGTGAGATATCCGATATAGTCAAGCGCCGACGGACGTTTGCTGCTTCTTGCAATCTGCACCTTTTCCCATGCCGACAACTGCTTCTTTTCATTTTTTGCCGCCAACAGTGCTTCTTCTTTTTTAATATCAATTTTTTTTGCATATATGTCATCTAAATACTGCTGATAGCGGCTCATTGTTTCTGCCTGTGGCTTTTTATGCAGCCGCAGCAGTGTCGATAAGGTCTGCTTTAAAAATCTGCGTTCCACGATATTATCAATCAATCCATGTTCCAGTAAAAATTCCGTCCGCTGAAATCCTTCCGGCAGTTCTTCCCCTATGGTCTGTCTGATAACACGCGGTCCAGCAAATCCGACCAGCGCCTGCGGTTCTGCAAGAATAATATCACCCAGCATGGCAAAGCTTGCCGTCACGCCGCCGGTTGTCGGATTGGTAAGCACGGTAATATAAAGTCCGCCTGCCGCATCAAATTTTTTCAGCGCCGCCGCCGTCTTTTCCATTTGCATGAGTGATACAATGCCCTCCTGCATTCTCGCGCCCCCGGAACAGGTAAATATTATCAGCGGAAGCTTTTCTACCGTTGCCCGCTCAATCGCCCTTGTCAGCTTCTCACCCACGACATATCCCATGCTTCCCATAAGAAATCGTGTATCGCACACTCCGACTGCCGCTTCCATGCCGTCTATTTTTCCTTTTCCGGTAATCACTGCTTCATTTAAACCGGTGTCTCTCTGTAAATCCCCAAGTTTTTCTTCATATCCTTTAAAATGACAGGGATTGCCGCCGGTAAATTCTTCGTCCCATTCTTCAAATGTCTGTGCATCAAACACCATTTTTATCCGCTCATACGCGCCTATTTTCATATAATGTCCGCATTTCGGGCAGACATAAGCATTCTGCGTAAAATCTTCCGTCAGAATCATTTCATGACAGCTTTCGCATTTTGTATACAATCCGTCCGGGACATTCGGCGCTTCCGCCTGATTCTGATGCCGCACCGGCTGATTTTCCTTTTTAAATAATCCTTTTAAATGCACACTCTATCCCTGCCTTTTATTTTAAAATTAATCCCGTTTTAAGCGGTTTCTTCAAAATTTTTCTCAATAAAATCTGTATGAACCGCACCGCTTTCAAATTCCTTATTTTTTAAAATCTCATACTGAAAGTCCAGATTGGTCGTTACACCTTCAATAATAACTTCCCCTAAAGTACTTCTCATCTTTTTCAATGCTGATTCACGGTCTTTGTCATATACCATTACTTTCATAATCATTGAATCATAATATGGTGGTATTATATAGCCCGGATAAACTGCCGTATCAATCCGCACACCGTTTCCGCCGGGAATATGCAGTTCCTGAATCGTGCCCGGACACGGCGCAAAATTTTTATCCGGATTTTCGGCATTAATACGCACTTCCATCGCATGACCCGTCAGATGAATATCACTCTGGCGCAGTCCGAGTTTCTCTCCCGCAGCAATGCGAATCTGCTCTTTTACAAGATCAATGCCTGTGACAAGCTCTGTCACCCCATGCTCCACCTGAATTCGCGTGTTGATTTCCATAAAATAAAACTGTCTGTGGCTGTCTAAAAGAAATTCCACCGTCCCGGCATTGCGGTATCCGACTGCTTTTGCCGCCCGAACCGCCATTGCTCCCATTTGTTCCCGCAAATCCTCGTCCAGCGCTGTACACGGTGATTCCTCAATCATTTTCTGATGTCTGCGCTGTACCGAACAGTCGCGTTCACCCAAATGAATCGTATTGCCCTCATTATCCGCCAGTATCTGAAACTCGATATGTTTTGGATGTTCAATATATTTTTCAATATACATGGAATTGTCGCCAAAACCATTTTCGGCTTCACGCTGTGCATTTTGAAAATTTTTCTCAAAATCTGTACTGTTTTGCACCACACGCATACCTTTTCCACCACCGCCAAGTGCCGCTTTTATCATGACCGGATAACCGATTTCATCTGCAAATTTCCTGCCTGCTTCCGCCGTAAAAATGGGTTCTTTCGTACCCGGAATGACTGGAACACCCGCCCGCACCATTGCATTTCTGGCTTCCGATTTATTTCCGGTTTCTTCGATTGTCCTTGCAGACGGACCGATAAATGCAATGTTACATTTTTCACAAAGTGCAGCAAATTTGCTGTTTTCAGATAAAAACCCAAAACCCGGATGAATGGCATCAGCCCCCGATGCAATCGTTGCGCTTAAAATGCGTTCCATATTCAGATAACTGTCCTTTGCTTCTGCCTTTCCGATACAAATGCTTTCATCGGCAAGCTGGGTATGCAGTGCGTCGGCATCCGCCTGTGAATACACGGCAACCGTTTTGATGCCCATTTCACGGCATGCCCGGATAATGCGCACCGCAATCTCCCCTCTGTTTGCAATCAATAACTTCTGAAACATTTCTTCTTTCCTTTCCGCAGACATTTTTACATGTTTAGCCAATCATAAAGGTCAATTCCGCGGTAAGTGCAGTTTCTCCATCTACGCTTGCCGTCACTTTTCCGATTCCGACAGGACCTTTGCTTTTAATAATTTCACATTCCATTTTCAGCTTGTCGCCCGGCACAACCTTTCTTTTAAAACGTGCGTTATTTACTGCGCCAAAGTATGCTGTCTTTCCTTTATTCTTTTCCAGTGACAGAATTGCCACCGCTCCGACCTGTGCGCAGGCTTCTATCTGTAAGACACCGGGCATCACCGGTTCTCCCGGAAAATGTCCCGCAAAATACGGTTCATCGTATGTCACACACTTATATCCGACTGCCCGCTGTCCCGGCTCACACTCCGTCACCGTATCCACCAGCAGAAACGGATGTCTGTGTGGAATAATCTCCATAATTTCCTTTGTTGTAAGCATATTTTTCTCCATTCCACAGATGATTTCTCATCTACTATTCGGGTTGTTTGCTTTCACCCGGAAGCAAACAACCATGTGAAAATACTTTAATTTATGGCATTTTCACATTCCACAGATGATTTCTCAGGGCATCTTTGTGATGTCTGCATCACAAAGTGCCGTGTGAAAATGCTTTGATTTATGGCATTTTCACACTCCTACAATAAACAGCGGCTGTCCAAACTCGACCATTTCACCGTTTTCAACCAGCACTTCTTTGACAATTCCGTCACACTCGCTTTCAATTTCATTCATCAGCTTCATTGCTTCGATAACACCGAGTGTCTGTCCTTTTTTTACGGTATCGCCCACTGTAACAAATGGTTCGTCTTCCGGGGACGGCGCACTGTAGAAAATGCCGACCAGCGGCGAAGCAACAACTGTACCCTCTGCCTGCTTTTCATTTTTTTGCGTATCGGTCTGATATTCACCGCCCGCCGCCGTAAAGCTGTATCCGTCCATGGCTGCCGGATTTCCTGTCGTCATGCTCTGCGTTCTTTCCTCGGAAACACCGGACCGGTTTCCTGCCTGTGATGCCTGCATACAGCCGGACTGTATACCCGGCTCGCCTGTCTGCTGTACCTGATTGAATTCTTTTACGCGTTCTGCGGTAAGCGTAAGCTTCGTTTCTCCTTCTTCCAGTGAAAAACCTGTCAGCGCGCTTTTCGACACGGCATCTATCAGTTTTAAAATCTGCTCTAATTCCATAACTGCCTCATTTCTTTTATGAAAACTTTTTCACAAGAAGCGTTGCATTGTGTCCGCCAAATCCAAGGGAATTGGACAGCACCGTCTTCACCTCTGTTTCAATGCCTTTTCCTTTAATATACTGCAAATCCATTTCGTCTTCTGTTTCCGTAAGCCCCACGTTCGGATGCAGATACCCATCTGTTACCGACTTGATACAGGCAATCAGCTCTACCGCACCTGCCGCACCCAGAAGGTGTCCGACCATGGATTTGGTGGAGCTGACCGGTACATTTTCTGCCGCTTCGCCAAATGCCAGCTTAATTGCCCTCGTTTCAAACAAATCGTTGTGATGTGTACCGGTTCCGTGTGCATTGATATAATCCACTTCCTGCGGTAATACGCCTGCTTCCTGCATGGCATTTGTCATGGCACGTGCCGCGCCGCTTCCGTCTTCCGCCGGAGAGGTGATATGATACGCATCACTTGAACAGCCGTATCCGGCAATTTCCGCATATATATGCGCGCCGCGCTTCTTGGCATGTTCTAAGGATTCCAGTACCAGAACACCCGCACCTTCTCCCATAACAAATCCGTTTCTGTTCTTATCAAACGGCAGAGATGCCCTAAGCGGGTCTGTGCTTGTAGAAAGTGCCGTAAGTGCCGTAAATCCTCCGATTCCAATCGGTGTAATACTGCTTTCCGTACCACCGCAGACCATAACATCTGCATCACCGCACTGGATAGAGCGGTATGCCTCCCCGATAGAATTTGTTCCTGTCGCACAGGCCGTTACCACATTGATGTTTTTTCCTTTTAATCCGTATGCAATGGATACATTTCCTGCCGCCATATTGGTAATCATAAGCGGAACTAACAGTGGATTAATCCTTCCCGGTCCACGCTCCAGCAGCTTTTTATGCTCACGCTCCATGGCATCTAAGCTGCCGATTCCGGAACCGATAGACGTTCCAACGCGGTATGCGTCTTCTTTTTCCATATCCAGTCCGGCATCTTTAATTGCCTGTCCTGCCGCCGCTACCGCATACTGACTGAACAATTCCATACGTTTTGCCTGTTTAAAATCCATATATGCCTGTGCATCAAAGCCTTTTACTTCTGCTGCAAGCTTTACCTTAAAATCCGTTGTATCAAATTTTGTAATTGCACCGATACCGACTTTTTGTGCTTTTACGTTTTCCCAGAATTCCTCTACGGTCAAACCAATCGGTGTAATTGCACCCATTCCCGTCACAACTACTCTGCTTTTCTGCATTTCTTCCTCCAATCTGCTCATCTGCCCCTCAAAACTGCTTTGCTTTCGTTTAGAAATAATATCACCTATACCATGCCGCCGTTGACTGACAGCACCTGTCCGGTAATATACGATGCCTTATCCGAAGCCAGAAATACCGCTGCCTGTGCTATATCCTGCGCCGTTCCCATGCGTTTTAAAGGAATTGATGACTGTACGCTTTCCTTTACACTGTCAGAAAGCACAGCTGTCATATCTGTGTCAATATACCCCGGTGCAATCGCATTGACTGTAATCTGTCTGGATGCCAGTTCTTTTGCCGCAGATTTTGTAAGCCCGATAACACCGGCTTTGGATGCCGCGTAATTTGCCTGTCCTGCATTTCCTGTCAGACCGACAACCGATGCCAGATTGATAATCCTGCCGCTTCTTTGCTTTATCATATATTTTGCTGCGTGGCGGATACAGTGAAATGTTCCTCCAAGATTGACTGCAAGCACCTGTTTAAAATCCTGTTCTGACATTCTAAGAAGCAGTCCGTCCTTTGTTATTCCTGCATTATTTACTAAAATGTCGATTTTTTCATATTTTTGTACGACATATTTTATCATTTCCTCGACAGCCGCAAAGTCTGACACATCACACTGATATTTTTCTGCACTGCCGCCATCCTTTAAGATACTGTCTACCGTGTCCTGTGCCGCCTGTGCATTTCCTGCATAATTTACAATCACAGTTGCACCTTCTTTGGCAAGGCTTTTCGCAATCGCACTACCGATTCCCCTGCCTGCGCCTGTTACCAGCGCAATTTGTCCGTTCATTTCCTGCATGATGCCCTCCTGACTATTCTGTGATAAGCTGTGATAAATCTTCTTCCTTTTCAATATTGATACAGGTGATTCCTTCACACTGCATTTCCTTTGCCGTCTTTTTTACAAATCCGGTTAGTGTTCTTCCCGGTCCGATTTCTATAAATGTGTCAAAACCGTCCGTGATTAACTTACGTAACGTCTGTTCAAAGCGTACCGGTGAATAAACCTGCTTTCTTAACAGTTCCGGAATTTCTTTGCTGTCTGTTACATATTCCGCCGTCAGATTGGCAATATAAGGTATCCTGATTTTGTTAAATGAAATCTTTTCGAGTTCTTTTTGAAGCTGTTCTCCCGCGCCGTAAAGCAACGGGGAATGAAACGGTCCGCTGACCCTTAACGGCACCACTCTTTTTGCGCCTGCCTGCTTTAAAACTTCTGCCGCCCGTTCCACTTCGCCTTTTTCGCCGGAAATGACAATCTGCCCTGGACAATTATAATTGGCAATGCCGATTTTTGCAGTGTCCAGTGATGTTTTTAGTACTTCTTCCGTCTGTTTGGCACTAAGTCCCAACACTGCCGCCATACTGCCCTGACCTTCCGGTACTGCCTGTTCCATATAAATGCCGCGTCTGCGGATTACGTAACAGCCGTCCTTAAAAGGCAAAGCCCCTGCTGCTGTCAGTGCTGCATATTCTCCCAGTGAAAGTCCTGCCGCCGCTTCGTACGGAATCCCTTTTTCCTGTAAAACGTTCAGTATCGCACATTCTGTTGTATACATGGCAATCTGCGTGTATTCGGTCTGATTTAAAGCTTCATTTTCTTCAAAACAAAGTGACGCAACATCAATGCCTGTCACTTCCTGTGCCGTTTTAAAATATTGTCTGACAGCATCATATTTTTCATAAAAAGAACGTCCCATTCCGACATTCTGTGCGCCCTGTCCCGGAAAGAGAAATGCTGTTTTACGCATGTTCTGCCTCATTTCCGCACGAATCTTCCGCAAAGATACTGCATTTTTTTATCGTTTCTTTTGCTTCCTGCACAATTTCCTGAATAATTTCTGCACAGGTCTGTTCTTTTTTTATCATGCCTGCAATCTGACCAGCCATGACCGTTCCCATGGCAACATCACCGTCTACAACAGCTTTGCGCAGTGCACCCAGTGTCAGGTGTTCCAATTCTTCAAAGGATACATTGTTTTTTTCCATTTCAAGATACTGGCGTGTCATTGTATTTCTAAGGGAGCGCACCGGATGTCCCGTGCTTCTTCCCGTAACAACGGAATCAATATCCTTTGCGCCAATCACACGGTCTTTGTACGCCTGACTGACGGTGGATTCCTTTGCAACGATAAAACGCGTTCCTAGCTGTACCGCTTCCGCACCCAGCATCAATGCCGCTGCCATGCCTCTGCCGTCACCAATGCCGCCTGCACCGATAACCGGAACCGATACCGCATCGACAACCTGTGGGAGCAGGGACATTGTTGTCTGCTCACCGATATGACCGCCGGACTCCATGCCCTCTGCAACAATCGCATCTGCGCCCGCACGTTCCATCATTCTTGCCATTGCAACAGAAGCAACCACAGGAATCACACGAATTCCCGCTTCTTTCCACTGTTTCATGTATTTTGCAGGATTACCGGCTCCTGTCGTTACGGCTTTTACACCTTCTTCGGCTACAACCTGTGCCACTTCGTCTACATGCTCACTTAACAGCATAACATTCACGCCGATTGGCTTATCTGTAATCTCTTTTGCCCTGCGGATTTCACTCCGTACCCATTCTGCCGGTGCATTTGCCGCCCCGATAAATCCGATGCCGCCCACTTTTGAAACATTTGCCGCAAGCGCCGCATTTGCGACCCATGCCATACCACCCTGAATGACCGGGTATTCAATTTCAAGCAGTTTTGTAATTCTTGTCTGCATATTTTCTCATCTCCGAACATCTTTATAAACGTTGTCTGCCTTTTTACCTCACTGCTTTTTAAGCTTCTACACCGTGATTTTTTAAATAATCACAGACATCCTGTACCGTTAATAACTTTTCAAGTTCTTCTGACGGAATTTCTACGGAATATTCGTCTTCCAGTGCCATTACCAGTTCAAATAAATCCAGTGAATCTGCATTTAAGTCTTCCTTGAAGCGTGATTCCGGCTTTACATCCTCTGCGTTTACATTTAACTGTCCTGCGATAATTTCTTTCATTTTTTCTAACATCTTTTTAATCTCCATTCTACTACAATATATTTTTGATATTCTCTTGTAATCTACGCATATTCTGCCTGTCATTTGTGCCATTCCAGCAATGCACTGCCCCAGCTTAATCCGCCGCCAAAGCCGGACAGGATCAACACATCGCCCGGTATCAGGCGGTTTTGTCTGTTTAATTCGTCTAAAAGAACCGGTATGCTTGCCGCTGAAGTATTTCCGTGGGTTTCCAGATTCATCGGAAATTTTTCAACCGGTACATCCAGCCGCTTTGCAATACTTTCAATCATTCTTGCATTTGCCTGATGTAAAATAAAATATTTTACCTGTTCCTTTGCCGTTTCCGATTCTTCTAGCACTTCTTTAACAGACTCCGGTACTTTCCGAACTGCAAAAGAGAAAATTTCCCGTCCGTTCATATGCACCGCATTTTCTTTTCCCAGTGTCAAAGCCTGTGCACTACCGCTGTCGCTGTGCAGTCTGAAAATGCTTTTTCCGCTGCTGTCTTCACCTAAAACAACCGCACCTGCGCCGTCACCAAACAGCACACAGACACTTCTGTCTTTCCAGTCCACCACCTGCGACATCACTTCCGCACCGATAACCAGTACCTTTTTGTACATGCCCACTTTAATATAGGCATCTGCCACACTCATTGCATACAAAAATCCTGTACAGGCGGCGCTTAAATCAAAACATGCCGCGCGCTCTGCCCCAATCTCCTGTTGGACAAGATTTGCCGTACTCGGAAATATGTAATCAGGCGTTGAAGTCGCAACGATAATGGCTTCTATCTGCTCTGCCGCTATCCCGGCATCTGCTATCGCCTTTTTCGCGGCTTGTGCCGCAAGCGCTGATGCAGTCTGACCTTCCTGTGCGATATGACGGCTTCGGATTCCGGTTCTGGTGCGAATCCACTCATCACTGGTATCCAAAAATGTTGAAAGTTCTGCATTGTCAAGCACCCTTGACGGAACAGCACTTCCCGTTCCTATTATTTTCGTATTCATATCTGCCTCTGTGCCGCGTTTTCTTTTTCCCGGAAAATGTCCCGCAGCTTTGACATTTTCCTTCTTTAAAATTCTGTTTCGTTTCTTCAGATTTTCGTTTTGAATGTCTTACTTTTTGATAATCAAAATATTAATCTAAAAATTTAAGAGTCAAACGAAATCCGTAAAAGCTTTTTGTTTGACTCTCAAACTAGTTGTTACTATACAGGAAAACTTTTCCTTTGTCAATAGTATTTTGATATTCAAATTATTTTTTAGAAATTAAAATCAATTTTAATTCCCTTTAAGTCTTCTGCCAGCAGATTATTATCCTCAAGAATATTGCGGATATTCTGTTGTGCAGCTTCGACATTGTTTGTTGTCTTGCGCTGGAGGGATAAATCCTGCTCGGCACTGTCTGCCTCCGCCTGACCCTTGATGAGTTCTTCCTGCTCTTTCCTCTCCTGCTTTGCCTCATCAATGCGCTCCTGCTGTTCGTCACGCTTCTCTTTCTGCTCCTCGGCTTTCTTCTGCGCTTCTTCCTGCTCTTTGTCGATATGCTCTTTTCCGTCCTGAATGAGCAGCCCCATGATTTCTTTGTTGGAAGCTTCCAAAATATCATCTGCTGCACTGCCTGCTTTTAACATATCCTGTGACTTTGCCTGATCGGTCTTTGCCTTTGCGATTGTATCTGTCAGCTCAATCAGCTTATCCTTCGCATTGGAAGCAGTTACTTTCATTGAACCGGCAATCTGGTTTAACCGGAGTGCCTTTTCCTGATATTCTGTGCGCGGAAGATTCTGCAATTCCTTTAACCGGTCAACGTCTTCCTTTGTAAAGCTTTCATCATGTGAGCCGTTCTTATAATTCTGGAATTTTTCGAGTAATTCCAAATCCTTCTGCTCCTGTGAATCATCAGCTACACCGTATTGCTCCTGAAGCTCCTTTTTGCCCTTTTCAAAGGTTTTCTCATGCTCTTTGGCTTCCTGCATCTGCTCTACATAGTCTGCTTTCTGCTGTTCCATATCTTTTATGCTCTGGGAAGCCAATTCATCCCTGCCCCACGCATCTGTAATCAGTTTCATTGCCTGACGTCTTGCGGTCTGCTTTTTCTGCTCAATCTGATTTCCCTGTCCGAGCATTAAATCGCCAGCAAATACAGTGCTTCTCGTCTTGGTATCCTGTGTTTTGTTTCGTCCCGCTGTTGTACCGCTCATCTGGATTCCGGTATTGTCCTGATTCATCTTAATCGTTATAGACATTTTTCAACTCCTTTTACTTTCCCCTTAGCTTTTGTTTAAATGTTAAATACTGATATCGACACTCACACCTGCAAAAACCGCTGTTTTTCCTGCCGTCTTTACCGTGCCTGTATGACCGCTGTTACCGCTGTCTGCAATCACCGTGACTGTTCCGGCTTTTGTTTTTTCCGGCTGTGCTTCTGCCGTGCTTTCGGTATCCGTACTGTCTGCCGCGTTCTGCTTTGGTGCTTCAAGTACGGTTCCGTTTGCCGCGATTGCCTGACGGATTGTTTCTAACGGGTCTTCATCGTCTGTCGTTACCTCTCCCTTTGTCCTGCTGTTATCCTCTGAGGATATGGTATCGGTGCTGTTATCGGTCTTTTTGGACTTTGTATCTTCATCTTCATCCGGCAGAATTGCATACTGGGCTGATTCCACAAATTCCTGATGTTCTTCCTGTATGCCCATTACTTCCCGCAGCAGCTTTTTTAACATTGCACATTTCTGGTCTTTTGGAATATAAGGACTGGAGGCAATGCTTTTGCAAGAAGACAAAAACTCGCCCATTTTGGCTGTCTTAACACGTTCCACTTCTTCCTTTGAGCGGCAGTTTCTAAGCTGCCTTTTATAGTTTTCGCGCTC
The DNA here is from genome assembly GCF_040095895.1 of Lachnospira intestinalis. NCBI lineage: Bacteria > Bacillati > Bacillota > Clostridia > Lachnospirales > Lachnospiraceae > Lachnospira > Lachnospira intestinalis. The sequence continues at coordinate 21,710 of NZ_JBBMFS010000013.1, read as the reverse complement.
TCTTTGTTCTTCCTCGTAATCCTTTAAAGCCTGCGGATTATGCTTTTTTAAATATTCGATTTCCTCAGCGTTTAATCTGCTGCCCGAAGCCAGCTTAATGTCGATTGCCGCCGGTTTCTGACCTTCACGGATATCGTCTGCCTGCGACTGATACATCTGCAATTCACGCTGTTCAGAGGTCAGCTCGCTTGTCTTTCCGGCATTGATATCATTTTTCTTTTTCTGCCACTGGTTCTGCATTGCCGACAGCGCCACCATGCTTTGAATTGTCCCTGTTCCCATATGCCGCTCCTAACCGCAGAAGTCGATATTCTGTCCAACCTTCTTTTCGGCTTCCGTAAGAACCGTATCGCTTTTTGCCAGCTGCATATAATCCTGTATCTTTTGCAGCAATTCTTCCACAGAAGATGCCGTAATCGTCACTGTACCGCTGTCAGTATCCGTCTTATCTGACACATCTGTTTTTTCCGTCTTTTCGCTTCTTGCTTCTTCAAGCTTTTCTTTCTGGTGCTTTTTTTCAGCTTTCTTTTCGGCAGCTTTTTTCTCTGCCTTTTTCTTTGCTGCTTTCTTTTCTATGCGTTCCCGCTGTGCCGCAGAGGATTCTTCCAATACCGCAAAATAAGTTGCCGTTCCGCCGTCATTGACCTGCATACCGAAGCCTTTGACGTTGGCACCGCTGGATTCCAGACTGCTCTTTAACCGTGAAATACCGCTTGCCGCATTTGCAATAATGGCTTCATACTGCTTGCGGTAATTCTCATCTTCTGCCATCCGCTCTACTTTGTCTTCGTCAATTAAGACAACCATTTTGCTGGCATTGGCATAACTGGAAGCCTGCGCCTTTGCCTGCTCCTTCTTGTCTTCACTGACAAGAATAAAATCCATGTTGGAATATTTTTTCTTTAAAGATTCATAATAATCCGCCGCTTTTTTACTGAGCTTCGGACTGCCTATGGTTTTTCCTGAAACACTGCCGCTCTTTTCATTTTGTGTCTGCTCTGTCTTCTTTTTTGCTTCCACTGCGGCAGCACTTGTAGATGCTGCGTTTTCTACTACGCCGGTATAACTTGATATCATATTCATTTCCTCCCTGACTACTGCTAAATACACCGGTCAAAATCCGTTTCGACCGTTTTTCCCTTTGTTTAATAGATATATCGGAAGAAATTGTAAATGATTTAATTTTTTAGTTCTCTTTTCTGTCTTCTGTCACGACTGCTCCTTATTCCCTTTATCCCATTTTTACATCTGCCCTATCTGACTTTTTAACTTAGCAATAACTTTAATCAAATAAATATGTGATCTCATTACCATATTTATTAATGACTGCCTTTTTTTCTGCATCTGAAAATGCAGAGAGTATATTCACCCCCAGCTCCTGATGCAAAAGGGAAAAGAAATTTATAAACCGTTCTGAAGCCGTACTGCTTTCTGTTTCATTGAAAGAATCGTGTGCATTTGAAAAAACAGCCTGTAAACTGTTCCAGTAATCCGGCTGTACCTCCCGCAGCCTGCATATCAAAAGGTATAAGAAACCGTCTGAACTGTAAATTCCGTTTTTTAAGGTATTGCCGGCCGAATATTTTAAATATGCATCTGCTCCTTTTTCACTGCTGTCCTGAAAGGATAATCCGTTGTTCTCCATTACATAAAGCATTTTTAAATTTGCAAAAAGCTCGGAATCAAAATTCCATGTATTCCCGATGTATGAACCTTCAATCCCGTCAAATGTATGGCTCATTTCATGGATATATTTCCATATACATACACTTTTATCTGTAGACAAATCTTTTGTAAGATTGCTGCTGTTCATAAAAATCGGATTGCCTGCCAGACCATAATAGTCTATTTGTTCTGTAAAATCAAAAATTGTCTTTCCGTCATACGGCTGCCGCTCACCGGTTAATTGATACAGCTGCTGTCTGTAAAGCTGTAAGTCCTCTGACCACGTAGAAAGTTTGTCTGTTTCTTCTTTAGAAAAATCATCTGCTTTTATAATAAATTCAACCGTTTTATCCGGGCTTGTCACAAGCTTATATTCTTTTGACTTACTGACCGGGATGACTTTTATGGAAGAATATCCGATAAAACCGCTGACATTTTCTTTATACTGCGTTGTTACCAAAAAATGAAGCTGCCGGTTCTGCGGATACACGACCCTTTTCATTACAGAATCGTCCGCGTTATATTTTGCCGCCGTCTGCGCTGTATTCATTGCCACATTCTCATCTTTAATTTCCCTGTATTCCGGCAGCTGTGAATCACGGACTGTCAATTCTATGATATAGGGTTCATCTGTAGACACCTCTGCGGTAAACGCTGTATCTATGACCGCCGTATCTGTAAATGAAACACTACATTTCTTCTTATCCTGTTCAACCGTATACGTATCCACAGAATGATTTCTGCTGTCTGCTGCTGAAACACTGGTTATTTTACATTCATTTGATGTACCATGAAAAAGGACCGGTAAAGCCATACATAAAACCGCAATTACTGCAATACCGCATACAATGAGTTTTGACCGCTTATTCATTTTCGCCCGCCTTTTTCATAAATACCAGCATCATAATTCCAAAAAAAGCAAAGAAAACAGCACCCGCTTTTGCAGTTTGTATTTTAAATTCATCTCTGACTTGGTTGGGATTTAAAGAAGAATAATAGATGGTTTTATGGCTTCCGATTTTAGGTTGAAATAAGACGTACGTTCTATATTGACATGTGTATTCCTGCTGATTGACCTGATATTGATACACTTTATATCTGATTATATCTGTCTTAGAATTATTTTGTAAACCCAAATCTATACTCCTGTCAATTGATACCAGGGTTCCATCTGCCTTGGAATAATCTGCTGTGGCACGAATTTCCGATACGCAGTCTGCGATACAGATTGCAACCGCCAGCACACAGATTGAAAATATTATTTTAAGTGTTTTTTTATCTACCGATACTGTCATGCATACTCCCTCCAATTATATTTTAAAAAACAATCAGGAAAAATGAGCCGTTGCAGCCCATTTTTCCCATAAGTAACTACGAACTAGTTTGAATAGCTCATTGCATTAACCGGTGTTAATGCATCCGTTGCCGGATCATAGTCAAATACATGCCACCATGTACCACCTTCATTTGGTACATTAAATGTAAAGTAACATACATTTCCCGCATACACCTGAACCTTTGCACCGGATGCAGCCATTGCCGTACTGCTTGATGAATATCCGTTGGTGAAATCATGAACATAATAACTATACTTCATGTCATCATTTAATTCATAAATCGTTGTTGTTTCCGGACCATAGCTTGTTGTATCATCAACATCCAGTTTTGCAATTGCTGTTGAACCTTGATAATAATTCTTTGCCCAGTAACAGGTATGGAATACATCGGAATCTGTCAGCTTATCTTTTCCGTACAAGTGTGAATCCAGATCCCATGGGTATTCGCCCCATGTTAATACAATTCTTAAATTGTCGGCATCAATTGAACTGTTCTCCGGTGACAATGTCACATTATATGTCTTTGTTTCATCTAAAACAACCGCAATATTAATGTGGTTTGTGATGTAGTTTTCCTTGATAATCTCTAATGTATAGTTACCAGGGTTTAACGACAGTTCGTAAGTTGAAGCATCAAATGTACCTGTTTCAAGAACTGTTCCGGTTGTATTATTCCAGTCCTCGCGGATATTGTATGTCATATCCTGAATCGGTAAACCGGTAAGCGCATCTTTTAATTCACCGGTAACTGTTCCGACACCGTCTTCACCGTTTCTGCCGATCATTAACAGGGTTTCATTGTATACCGTTGCATTTTCAGTGATTTCTACCTGCATATCATACTTCTTATAACCTGTTGCAGCAATTTCAATACTGTATGTTCCTGCTGTTAAATTATCAACTGAATAATTACCTGTTTCATCCGTATAAATCGTTCTGACTAAATTCTCACCAAGTGTCTCACCGCTGTATATACGGATTCTGGCACCTGCTATCGGTTCATTTTCATCAGCTGATGCGATAAGACCTTTCAGTTCTCCTGTTCCAAATGTACATTCCGGTACAACGCTGCCGTTTTCCACATGGAATTTTTTCTTGCGTCGGTTCTTTGCATTATTTCCTAAATGTTCAATTTCCAATGTATAATGGCATACATCTTTTAAAAATTTACCAACGACTGTTTCCTGATCAATTCCCGATTTTGCATATGCATATAAGGTCAGATCTCCACAGTATAAAGTATCTGTTGCAAGAATGTGCGGTGTAAATGAACCGTTAAAACCGATACCGGCTTCTCCTGCATATCCTGCTAAATCAATCAGGTTGAATGCACAAAGAACACCTGACAAACCAAGACCGGCTGTTCCGCTAGCCTTAATTTCCATGAAATCTAATGAATCATAAAAATCAAAGATTGCGCGGGAAGCCCCGTTCTTATACTGGTATCCCTGTGTGCTGTTAATGGTGTATGTAATGCTTGCTGTACCCTTTGCTGATACATTGCAGAAGAATACAATATCAAATGAAAGTCCTGTCGCACCGATACGGATTGGCAGACGTCCGATTTCGATTCTACCTGATTCAAAACGGGTTGCACCGTTGCTGTTGGTTAATTCATAACCGGATTCTGCAAGTGTCAGTTCTAACTGACTCGCAATCTTAATCTTTTCTGATATTGATAATGTAAATTCATCAACATCAACACCTCTCCAGCCGACATTTGCCTTTGCGATACAGGTTATGTCCGGAATTTCAACTTCAACAGAACCGGAAACCTTCAGATTATCTGTAATTTCCTTTTCTGCAATTGTAAATTCCAGTGTTCCCGGTATCTCTGTACTTCCGCCTGCATTGATAGAAAGCGGATACAAGCCGGAATCATCTGCTGTAATTGAACCATTGCTGTTATATTCGCAGGTTACGCCTTCTGCTGCCACAAAACTGTCAACTGACGGCAAACCAAGCTCTGCAAGGTCTAATTTTGAATAAATCTCTGCCAGTTCAGGAACTGTGCAGACTAATTTTACCGAATCGCCGGACTGGCTGATTTGTGCGACTTTTAACATTAAACCGGTTGCATATTCAGTACTCTCCGGTAAACGGATGACATCATCGACTTTGATGCCGTCTGTTGTCTTCTTGTTTGGCAGTGTTACTTCGTAAACATCACCATTTTTTACAACGGAATAATCCGCTGCCTGATCTGCTGCCACATTTACAACAGAATCCAGAATTTCTGAATGGTCATAAGTCTGGTCTTTGCTCAGCTTAATGGAATCATTCAAATCATCAATTGCATAGAAAATACTCTTTACATCCGCCCCGGTAATGGTTTTCTGCGGATAGAATGTGTTATCTGTTAAGTATAAGAAGTTATTTACAAGTGCAATTTTAATTTCATCTTTATACTTCACCTGATTTGCATCAGACCAGTCATCCATTGCAATTGTATTCTCGCCGTTAAAGCCCATTGCATGAACCGCCGTGTAAGCTGCAAATTCTCTTGTACACGGTTCATCCGGGTAAAACAGAGGAATATCCTGCTCTAAATCTTCAACATCAGGAACCGGTAAAAATCCGTATGCATTCGCTGTTTCTACTGCTGTTCCTGTTGCTGAGTTTAAGCTGTCTAAATAGTAATAATCAATCTGATCTGCTGACATCAGCGGAGCATTTAATTTATCCAGAAGAAGTGTAACCCATTCACCTCTTGTATAGGTCTTGCTTTCATCAAATACAGTATTTGTGTCCTCATTAACTGCATTAAAACGAATCTGTGCATTTAATTCCAGTTCATTGCCATCAACTGTAATCGTCCGGTTAAGATTCATCGTGGATTCTGCAACGGTGTCTGCTTTGGCGTTTACCGCTGATAAATCCAGCATTGAGAATACCATGAAAAAGCAGAAGAAAACAGATAATACTTTTCTGAGCTTTTTATTCTTTACAGCACCAGCTGCCAGGACAGAACCGCTCAGTATAAATAACACCATAAATAATACATACATATGGCTGTCAAATGTATTAGCTGCTGTACCGTTATCCTGTGTCACATCTACATTTTCAACTGTTTCCGTATTCTCAGCCGGCTGGGAATTGTCCGGAGCCGGAGTCACTGTTACAACATTTGACTTCTTAATCTGACCGGTTAATTTCACCGTATCACCGCGTGCAACAGATTCAAATGTATCTTCATTTTTCGAACCATTTGCCAGTTCATATTTTTCCGGAATATCGTATTGAATATGAACATTTTTCAAAACATTTGTTCCATTATTTGTTACTGTAACTGTTGTTGTAATGGTTTCGTCTGCTTCATAGCTGGTTTTATCCGTCACTAAATTCGCAACAACACCCTGCTGGTTCTGGCTGACCGCAAAGACAGGCATTGCAAAAAAAGAAACCAGGAATACAGACAATAACAAAAGCCGTAATGCTTTCGTCTCTTTTAGTACCTTTTTCATCTTTCCTCCTAATAGTTTATCAATTTTATTACTATTTTATAGTATCATAATAAATTATTAATATCAATTTAATATCTGTACAAAATTTTATACATTGTGAAAAGTAAGCTTTTTTAACAGTTCAACAATCATCAGCAGCGTTAGAATATATACACTCATAACAGAATTTATTAACAATGTGTTAGTATGGCTACTTCAAGTATTACTCATAATTTTGTCGTATCCAATCCAAATAGCGTAAAGCGTTTTGTCGCAGCAATTGACGAAGCTGACCGTGACCGCACACCAAAGCAGACACTTCCCGGACGTCAGTTAACGAACCCACAGGAAATCTTAGCTTTAATGTCAAAAAGGAAGAAAAAACATGTCTGATAAATATTTTACCGTTAATATTCGGGCATATTGGGATAAAGACGAACCGACATATATCGGAGAGGAAAGTCTTTACGACTTACTCTCCGATTTTTCTTGTCCCGGATGACTGGTCAGGCTAAAATCAGTCCTAAAATATCCGCTTACTATTCCAAGCCATCCAATCAGGAAAAATTAGCCCATACCATCCACCAGAATCTTCTTCCACTGATGTCTGACTGTAATATGGCTATACAAGATATTTACACTTTATTCATTCAGGATGACAGCATCTCAGATGCAAAAAAGAAAAATCTGACTCCCTTATATAAACCAGCCAGTTCAAGACTGCTGTTTCTTGCAAGACCTAGTTCATTACATATTACTTGCTATCCCTGATACCTTATTCTTTCTACCAGCGTTTCCTTTTTCAGATTACTGCTTAAAACGCAGGAAAGTACAATCTGCAACAGACCGACCAAAAAAATCATAATAAAAATTGGTACGATTGGAACATGATAGATATTCATTCCAAATATTCCATTATGTTTTGCATAGGAAAAAAGTGCATAGCCGAGCGGCAGACCAATGATCAAAGCTACGCATATGGTACCAACCGTAAAAATCAGTCCCTGTAACTGCAGGCATAAATTTAATTGTTTATTTGTCATACCCACAGCCTGTAATATACCATATTCCTGCTTTTTTGTCGTAATATTCATGATCATAGTATTCGCCATATTCATAAACCCGATGAGTCCTACAATAGCCATAAACAGATAACAGCCAAGCTTCATCATGCTGCTTGCAAATTCGGCAGATTGTAACTGCGCATGATAAGTATCCATTTTTATATGCGAAGTATTAGAAATCAAAGTATTCAGACTTTGTTCTACAGATGCCACATCTTTTTTATCACAGTCCACCCACAGATAGCCATAGGCTGTTCCTCTCGGATTCATGGAACGATATACACCTTCCGGAATGACAAGATAAGTGTCCGCACTTACAAAAGATCCTGCAATCTTTCCCTGATAGGTATAGGTTCCACTTCCATTCTCAAAGTCAAATGCAATGGATTCACCCGGAGCATATCCATCTTGTTCCATCCACGTTGACCAGCCAAAGAAAATATCACCATTCTTTACCGCCTGATCATAGTCCATAGAGCCAATATCCCCTTCTTGGCGCATAAAATCAAAATCCTTTTTACTCACAATATCAGCCGGAAATCTTGTTCCGTTCAGATTTACAGAGACAATCTCTCTCGTCATGACATCTGTTACTCCCGGAATCCTTTTGATTTCTTCAATCAGCGAATCATTCAATGGATCATCCGTCAGAATCATATCCAGATTATTCTCCGGATATCTTTCATCATACTCAGCAGAATAGTCAAGCTGCAGTTCAAATTGTCCATGATTAACGGAAAGACGTGCTTCATGCTCCGTGTCAATATTTCCCACATAATTAGAGATAATCACAAACAATACGCAAGAAAAACCCATTGTGAGGATCGTACCAATAGTTCTTTTGGGATTACCCGTTACATTTGCCATTGCCATAGAAAACACGGTGACATTTTTTCTGCCATTTCGTTTTCCTTTTTTTTGTGTTTCTGCATTTTCTAAATACCGTGTTGCTTCGATAGGTGAAATCCGTGAAACAATTTTCATTGGTTTACGCAGTGCCAAAGCAACGGTAAGAAATGATACGAAAATACAGAGAAGCATAACAGGCAGGGAAAACAGAGGCACCTGCTGATTTTGAACTCCCATAGAGCCAGTTCCGGTTGATACAAGGTTCCCCTGTTCTACCAGCCAGTTAAAACCGCATTTTGCAATCAGAAAGCCAAAAAGCAATCCAACCGGTATTGAAAAAAATGTCAAAAAAATGCCCTCTCTGAAGATCAGTTGTTTCATCTGCTTTTTTGTCGCTCCCAGAGCCTTGATTTTTCCATACTCCTGTATCTTGTTGGCAATACCTACCTGAAAAATATTATAAATGACCACAACAGAGAAAAGTACAATTGCAAGAATCAAAACCCCGCATACCGCAATCGTTTCATAACTCGGCTGCAAGACCCATTGCAAATAGAGATCATTGACTATAACGTTTTTTTCTTCTATCCCACAAGCTGCTGCAATCTGCTTTATAACCGAATCAATATTATTCATAGATACATTTGCAGAATCATTTAAAGTAAAATAAATATTATACTGTCTGTCATTCTCTGCGACGTGCTCATCATAAAACTCCTGTGACCCGAAAGCAACATAAGATGCCTCGATGGTATACTCATCCCGATCATATAGGATTCCGCTGACAACAAATTCTTCCGGCTTATATTCTGACTGCATCCCTGCGCGGTAATCCAGTGTAACCGTATCTCATTCCTTTAGATAACTATAAAACAACGAAGCCCGTTAGCCCTTGTGGTTAGCGGGTTTTCGCTGTTCTGTACTTGTTGCAAAATCCGCTTCGGTCAAATCTCGGTCAAATAATTTTCTAAAGAAATGTTGCACCTTTTCTATTCTCTTTCTTATTCTTGTTCTGATTATATGATTTCCTTATACAAATTCTGTAATTTATCCATTTCCGATTTTGCTTTATCATCTGTGACGTGCGTATACAAATCCAGTGTGATTGCTATGGAATAATGTCCGAGGAATCCTTGTACTACCTTTGCGTCAATCCCGGCTTCAAAACAACGCGTTGCAAAAGTATGACGAAGTGCATGTGGATAAAAATGCGGAATCGGTATAAACACTGTCTTGTTTTTCTCTGCCTGCTTTTTTCGTTCCTTATTGATAGATTTTTCTATCCAGTCTAACGTCACTTGAAAGGTGTGTTCTGTAATCGGTTTTCCGTTCTTTCCAACAAACACAAGATTTTCAAATCCCTCTAATGGTTGCCATTCACTAGCTGACAACTGCATTTCTTTCAACTGAATCCACTGACGTTTTAAAGCCTTATACACACTGTCCTGCATGGGAATCGTCCGTATACTGTTCTTTGTCTTTGGTGTCTGGTACTTGAATACATACTTCTTTGTTTCCTTATCTTTGATATACACCAACGTTTTATTTACAGAAATTTCCCGTTTCCGAAAATCTACATCATCCCATGTAAGCCCAAGCAGTTCTCCGCCACGCATTCCCGTTCCGAGTGCTACCTGTATGAGATTCTCGTGTATTCTCTCCTTTGCGTGTTCCAATACTTCCCGTTGTTCTTTCACAGTCAGTACCCGTATCTGTTTTGTCTTTGTTTTGGGAACTTCCACTCCTGCACATGGGTTGAATGTAAGAATCCTGTTATGCACTGCATATTTGAACATAGCATTGAGAATATTATACACATCCCGTATAGTCTTTGTGCTGTAATCATCATCTGCCATATTCTGAAGCAGACGTTCCAAAATAATCGGATTAAAATCTGCCACACGTTGTTTTCCTATCTGCTTCTTTATGTAACGTCTGTAAAAATCATCATAACGTACTTGTGTACTCTCCTTGATAGTCCGCTTCTTATGGGTATTCAGCCAGATATCAAACCATGTATCCAGAGTGATATTATCGCCCTTTCCTTTCAACCCATGCTTGACTTCATAGCGTAAATCTTCCATTTCTTGAACTAACTTTTTTAAGTCCGCATTATCTTTTGTATACGTTTCTCCTTTGTAATAAAACCGCCCTCTGTAAATTCCGCTTTTTCTCTGCATAATTCCCGGCGGTAATGGATTTCCTTTTAAGTCCTTGCCCAATCTGCACGCTCCTTTCCGTGCAAGGACTATCAGAACTGGTCTGACAGTATTATATGCTTATTTGTGTTTATACTGCAATTACTTCATATTTATTTTTCAGATTATGCCCTTCGTTTTTCTTCAAAAACTGGTCTAAAACCTCAGAGAGTATAAGAATCTTATTTCCAATCCTTATGACCGGAATCTTCTGCCATGTAATCAGCTTTCGCAGATTATTTCTTCCAATTCCCGTATACTCTGACGCTTCATTCACTGTAAGGGCTTTCTTTGTCTGTATCGTGTTCTGTGTATGTTCTGTCAAAGATTCTCCTTTCTTCTTCCCTCAAAAGGAAAGATTTTTTATAGTCCTCATATATGCGTTGTTGTTCTTCGTTCATCTGCCCCCGTTCTATTAGCTGGCGGATATAATCTCTGTTATCCAGTTTTCCGATTTTATCCATTAGCTTTAAAGAGGGCGAAACTGCTACGTTCAGCCACTGCCATGTTCGTTCCAGTGTCTTTTTCTCTGGATTCATGGTCAACTTTATCTTCCCTACATCCTGCATGAGTTCTTCCCACGGGGGATAAGTAGGATAAAGCCGTTTTCTTGTAACCGTGCTGTTTTCCGGCTTCTGTAAAAACCGCACTTTCTCGTTTAATACAGACAACGCAATCCGTGCCACATCCCTGTCTTTCAGAAGTTCTTCTACTAATCTGACCGCTTTTTTGTGCCGGAATCGAAGTTCATATCTGTTCCAGTCCGGGTTGAGTTCTTTTCCGAACTTTTCTGCCTGTTCATATCCCTTTTCATAGAATGTAATCCGAAAATCACTGTGTTTACTGCCGAGATATAGTGTTTTTCCCTGCGCTTCTATTTCATCCTCTTTCAGTCTATCAGAACGATTCTCTGCTGTATCACGCAACTGACTAGATATCAGCCCCTCGTTTTTCAGACGAATCAATTCCGGGATAGACAGATAAGGCTTTGTATCGTCGATTGCCAAGTCTATCCTCGGAAAATTCACCGGGTATCTGCAAACTCTTTCCAGAAAATCAAACCATGTTTCCTTATTCATCATAAGGAAATTTTCATAATTCCTGCACCCCGAACCACTCATAAGAATCTGAAATCCCTCATACTGTGCATTTCCTGTCGGTTTCAGAATCTTGATATTGTCAAATCTTGCTATCAGTTCGTGTCCAGCAATTCCTTTTTCCTTACCATGCAGTTCCATAAAACTCAGTGGAATCCGCAAGATATCTTCTATGATTATGAACACGTCTACACCTTTGACAGTAATCTGACACCAGTCAATCAGTGCTGTCAAATCTTCTTTCTGACGAGTTACCCCCCTGTTAGTATAGGGGGGTTCTGAAATTTTCATTACCTCTGTTATCATCATCCCTGCCTTTCGTAGTATGCCGTGGCTTTCGCCACGTTCCCGGAACTTCCTCTACTCCCTTTGCTCCTTTCACGCTGTACGGAGCAGTCCGCAGAGAATTTCCGGGAACAGTCTCTACACGTTTCCTTTTCCGGTAACAACACGGATACCCTTGCAGGAGATTCTGTCCACCAATACCGGGAAGTTTCCTCTCTGCACATAAGGGGCATATACCGCTTCTTCTAGTTCTACCACTGTGTAAGGCTCTACCTTTGGAAGTTCTGTTGCTTCCAGACGGATATCTACGCTGTTTCCAAGTTTCATGCTTCCGAGGTGAAGTTTCAATGCTTCCACTTCCTCGGTTTTCTTCCGGGTTTCCTTATCATACTTGTAGCAGTAGTCTGCTCCCATGTAACGGAGTTCCCCGAACGCTTCTCTGACCTGTTCTTTTGTCAATGTAATCTGCATGCTACATTTCTCCTTTTTTGAAATCATGGTGAATGAGTGTCTGGTAAGTGTGACAAGTCCTTTTCATATCCACGTCTATATTTATTTCATTACTTTTCTCCTTACCTCTTAACCTCATCATAGACCTGTTTTTTCTTCTTGTCAACAATTATTTTACTTTTTCCCTTACTTTTTATTTTTGTATTTCAAACGCTTAACTATATCTTTTTATAACTTATTATAATTTTACCCTTACATTTATCCTTATCTTGTGTTATGATGAAAACAGAAACGAGGTGTGCATATGTTTGTGAATAAAGAAGCAGTAGGAAAACGAATTTTACAGATACGCAAGAAATACGGTTACAGTATGCAGAAGTTTGGGGAAATCATAGATAATGCCCCGAAAGGCTCTGTAAACAGTTGGGAAAAGGGTGTGAATCTTCCCAATGAGAAACGCTTGAAGCAGATTGCCACGTTGGGCAATATGACGCTGAATGAACTTCTGTATGGTTCATTTAAAGAATATGTAGATATGCTTATCACAGAAAAACTGGGGATTGAACTGCCGGAAGAATTTACCAGAACTTTCTATTCTCTTTTAGAGCAGAACGGATTTACCTACGGGGATGATATCGAGATTGTCCGGCTTGTAAACGGCTTTCTGACTTATCATAACCTTACAACAAAAGAAACCGCCATTTTCTATCAGCCAACTGCATACTCCGGCGATTATTTTGACGGTATCATACAAAAAGCGGATTCTTCCGTTCTGGTCTGCCGGGCATATGCAGATAAGGCAAACAACACCTTACATATCATTCCGGCTTTTGAGAATGGACAGACTGAGGAAGTAGCAGACTTCTTTCATGCACTGAAAAGCATAACCGCTCCACACAACAACAATTATTTCACTTCCGGCTTTCTGACACTCGGACTGGCATTGAGAGATTCCAAAGTAATTATCTATGGAATTGATGAAAAACAGGGAACAACACAGGTAATCCCTTACGAATATGATTGCGAATCAGACGCTTATATCCAGAATGAACATCTGGCATATACCAGACAGGATAGCTTTTTCCGAGAAGCCACGAAAGAAGCGGTCTATCGGAAAATGCAATCCGACAGAAGTAACCCATAAGATAAACAAGAGGACTTGCAAGGTTTGTGACCTTTCAAGTCCTCTTATGTATCATGATGGTATTGGCTGTGTCCGTTCCGTAAAGGACTGCCCTACGGCGTCTCGGCTTCGCCTTGTTCCTTTACCTCACTAATAATAATGTTCTGATAGCAGAACTCTTACTTATACTTTTATCTTACTATTCTTTCAATTTTTACCGTTTCACCATCAATATTATACTTAAAAAAATAAAATTTAATAACATTTCCTTCTGATACTTGTTCTAGATCACCTTTACACTTAGTACAATCTAAACTAACTTTTGTCGTATCAAAAAATAGACTACTTTCTTCCTTCTCATTTAGTTCTATTAAAAGTGTATCAAAAGTTTTCTCTACAACAACCCCACTCAAATGAAACCAATGAGAATTATCATCTCCACTAGAACGCAACTCCATATTTTGACGATTCTCCTTAAAAACATTTCCTTTTACGCCAAGCACAATTAATACTATTGCAAGCAAAAGTATGATTAACAAAATCAATCGTTTCTTATCCATTAAATGTAGTCCCCGATATGTCTGTCCAACTATCAAAATCAAAATTCAAATAACGTACTGTATCCCCCCATCCATCAAATACCATCAATGTATGTACTGTATTTCCAGAATTATATGCTCGCAAAGTTGCATATCCCTCTGCTGCCATTGAATGCCCCGCACGTTCTCCAGTATCACTGCTAATTATACCACAATGGACAACTGCTATATCTCCTCTATCAATGCAATTAGTGAAAAAATTATAATTGGGACTATAGTCAGTATTTTGTGTTACAGAAACATTCTTTCCAGCACAAAAGTCCACAAATCCAGGTCCAATATTGCCAATAGTTGTTGAACCATATGTTATTCCTCCACTCTCCGATGAAACTGTCGTTCCTGTTGAATCCCAAATATCCATATAATCACCTGCAATATCTGTATAATCAACAGCATTATAATATGCACCACATGCTAATAATGCACTAACTGCACATGCATAATGTCCTGTTACACTTTCTATATACGGCTCATTAAAGGAAATAAATTCTTGAAGATGATTTGTTGAAACAAGCGTGTAGTTTTCATAAACTTCATCAATATCTAGCAAAACCTCATCCCAAGTAGCTGGGTCTTTTCCCCTACTCTCATTCAAGGACAGTACTGTTTTTTCTAATGTTTCACCATAATTCGTTCTAATCTTTCCCAAATTATCAACAATACCATATTCAAACGGAGCTATTTTATATATTTCAGAGGTATTTGCTTTTTCACTAAATACATTTGCTTCACTTTGATAAATCACCTCATATGGATTTGCTGAATTATTACCAAATGAGTATTCTGATATCAAAGATTCACACGTAGTATCAAAAACTACATATCCATATGGTTTGTTTTCTAAATTGTAATTTACAATATATCCAATAGCTTGACCTGTTGTATCATAAAATTTTCTCGGATTATTAGCAACAATATTGCTATTTTCTCCTATTCCCTTTGCAAAACGTTCTGCCATCTGTATCGCCAAATCATCCGTAACATTTACAACAGAAGTATTCTCCGATGCATGGACAGGAACTATTGACATAATAGTCAATATAAAGATTGTCAAAAGTGAAGCAAATCGTTTAAAAATTTTTCTCATAAATATCCTTCCTCCTTAGATTATATATTTACTTTAATATTATATCTTATTCCCTATTTTGTCTATATTTTTTTATGTTTATTTCAAATATTTCATTCTATTTTATTTTTATCAAACTATTTTCAAACAAATCCAAACAAAGAATCTCGGGGCAAATTTCGGTCAAATCAGGATAAATAAATATAACACTTTATATGTAAGTCAATTTTAAAAAAGCCTGTAATTCCGGGCTTTACAACACTTTGTAACACAATATAAACCAGTTCGATAATCCCTCCGACCTTTACATCATCATATCCCATTTCACTAAAAAATGCTCTTCCTGCGGCAATTTCCTGCGTTCCCCCCGGATACTTTCCTTCCTTTAACTCATATTCCTTATTATAGGGAAGCATTTTTCTTGCAGTCTCATCCATGCAGACAAAACCACCGTTTTCGTTGCCTTTTATGATACCTTCGGTGCACATAGTGCCTGTAGCATCTATTTCCGCACGGCGGTTTACTTCTTTTAACTGCGATCCGTCTGCTGCGACAAACAAACCATAATTGCTTCCATATGAGCCTGCCGCCTGACTTTTCTGTAAACGGATCATTCCATTTCCCACAGTACTGATAATCACAAGCAGCATCGTAGTCAGACATATGGACATCATAATCAGTATACTTCTTGTCTTGTTCTTTTTGTCATTGCTATATGCAATCCTGCTTATTGTCTTCATCTGAAATCCACCACCTGTCCGTCCTCAATCACCAGAATACGGTCAGCGACCTGTGCAATTTCGTCATCATGGGTAATCATTACAATTGTCTGTCCATATTTTTTTGCTGTCATCTTAAGCAGGGCGATTACCTCATCACTGGTCTTAGAATCAAGATTTCCTGTCGGCTCATCTGCAAATATAATTTCCGGACGATTCACCAGTGCTCTTGCAATTGCTACTCTCTGCTGCTGTCCTCCGGACAACTGATTTGGCAGATTGTAAATCCTCTTTTCAATCCCCAAAGTTGCAATAATATCATTTACATACGCTTCATCCACTTTTCTTCCATCCAGCCCCAGTGGCAGTACAATATTTTCCCAGACATTAACAGATGAAACCAGATTAAATGCCTGAAAAACAAATCCGATTTTTCTTCTGCGGAAAACAGCAAGGGCATCTTCTTTCATCCTGTATAAATCTTTCCCGGCTAAAGTAACACTGCCTTTTGTAGGGGTGTCAAGCCCTCCAAGCATATGAAGTAATGTACTTTTACCGGAACCTGACTTTCCGACAATTGCGACAAATTCTCCCTGCTCAATCTGAATGTCCACCTGATTGACCGCTTTGACCTGATTCTCACCCGCGCCATAAAATTTACAAAGCTGCTTGGTTTCTAATATCACACTCATGTGTTGCCTCCTTTTTCATTCTGTAAAGTGTACCTTTTCAACCTACATCCAAATTGTATCAGGATAATCTTTCATTTCACTTTCAAAAAACGAGCAGAAGTCTTACAGAATTGTAAGATTTCTGCTCACTTAAAATTTAACCAACATATGGTAATTGAATCACAAACATGCTTCCTTTTTTCTTTTTGCCGGAGGTTACCGTAATCGTACCTGCGTGTTTTTCGATAATTTCTCTCGATAGAAAAAGTCCGATTCCTGTACCACTCTTTTCCATGACCTTCCTGGAACTTCCTCTGTAAAATCGTTGAAAAATTTTGTGATACTCATTCTGTGGAATCCCAATTCCCTGATCCTCAATTTCCATTCTTACAAGATCGTTTCTTTTTTGTAACCGGATAAATATTTTTGAACCACACGGACTGTACTTGACCGCATTATCCAGAACGTTGATCACAGCTTCACCAAGCCACCTTTTATCCTGCATAATCGTGCATGTTTCCAGCTCTTTTTCATAGTCAAAAACGAATTCAATTTCTTTCTCATCCGCTTTAGGATAAGTGCGGTTCACAGCAGATATGACAGTATCCATAAGCGGAAGTTTTTTCTTATTAATCTGAATCAGTCCAGTTTCCATCTTGGATATTTCAAGAAGCGACTGCAATAATGTCTCCAGTCCATCCAGAGCACTCCGACAACGGATACGAAACTCCTCCTGTTCTGTGGCACTTAAGTCATTCTGCATCAGCACACTAAAACATGTATCCAAAGCTGCAACCGGTGTCTTTAACTGGTGAGAAATATCAGAAACCATTTCTTTCGTGTTCTCCTTTTCTGCCCTTGCTTCTTCCTTTATCAACTGAATATGATGTCCGATTGCTTCAAGCTGGTCATTCAATTTTTCCAGTTCTGCATGATTTTCCGTTTTCAGTAAATCATCAAATTTATTTTCACGGAATCTGATCAGAATTTCTTCCAACTGGTCTAAAGTTTTCTGATGACACGCATCTTCTTTTTTCTTCCAATAAAGTAAAAAAGTCAAAAGAAGCACGCATATCACAGTGCTTACAGCACCGGTCACCATAACCTGATGCCGGAATTGCGAATAAAATGCATTCCCTTTATTCCCCCAGTATCCATATTGCTCCAATAATCGCCTTCCCTGTTCGTTCGTTTCAATATCCTTATCCTTAAGCAATTCCGAAACAGCATCCAGCCCGGAAAATTCTTCCTTTGCAGCAATCTTTGTCATAAGATTCATTTTATATTTATAATCTTCATAAAACACATACGTGGTAAAGCAATTTAATATTGCAAACAATAATATGACAGGTAATACCAAGGAGAGCACTACTGTAATCTTCTTGCGATATCTCTTTGTCACTGCCTTACCTCCTGATTCCATATATACCCAAGACCTCTGATATTCTTTATATAGACCGGTGCAGCCGGATTGTCTTCGATTTTCTCACGGAGTCTTCTGATATTGACAGCGATTGTATTTTCATCCACAAAATCCCCTTCCAGATCAAACACATTTTCCAATATTTGTGTTTTTGAAAGAATCTGTTTCGGATTCTGCAGAAAAAAAGTCAGCATTTTCAACTCCGTTTTTGTCAGACTGATTTCACGACTCTTTATCAGGACTTTCATTTCTCCTGCGATAAATACGATATCTCCCGAAATCATCTTTCCGGCTTCCGTTTTCTCCTGTCTGCGGCGGAAATGTGCTTCTATTTTCAAAAGAAGTACCGAAAGACTAAACGGCTTTGTAATATAATCATCTGCCCCTGCTTCATATCCCATGACCTGATCCATCTCCTGATCTAGTGCTGTAAGACAAATAATGTATGTATTATAATTGCATCTCATCCACCTTACAAATTCCAGTCCATTCCCATCCGGAAGATTCACATCACAAATGGTAACATCCACATTATTATCACTTGCAATTCTTTTCGCTTTTTTCACTGATTCTGCCGAAAAAACCTCATATCCGGATTTTTTCAGTGAGAATGTAATTCCACGATTTAAATTTTCATCATCTTCAACCACGAGTATACCTGGCATAGCATCTGCACCTCTCTTTATTAACTATTCATCTTAAAATGCTTCAATGCCTCCACAATTGCGCTCTCTTTATCTTCTGGACACTGCGGCTGCCTGCTATCTTCATTTTTAGGTAAATTAGGACTTGGAACAAGTTCCAAGTCTGTCGCGGCAGTCGTCGAATTGCCTTGCAAGCAGTCCATTCTCCTCGTTGCAACGCGCAAATTCTTTCCAACCTCAATTCCACATTTTCTCTTTACCTGTGAGATATACAGATTGGAAACCGTACTCCTTCAGATGCTCAGCCATAAATTCAGCGTTCCGTCGTACGATATCTTCTGTAACAGCCGCTCCATAACAATCCCAGCTGTTCTACCCCATAGGTGCTGTTTTCATCTTCATCTGTTTTATACCCTCTCGATATCCTGTTAATTCTGTCCGTAATATGCATTTGCACCATGCTTACGGAAATAATGCTTATCCTGTAATTCCTGCGGGGCAGGTGCTACCTGCGGATGAATCAGCTCGGTTCGATATGCCATCTTAGCAACCTCTTCAAGAACCACCGCATTGTGGACGGCCTCCTTTGCATCCTTGCCCCAGGAAAAAGGACCATGATTCTTGCACAACACTGCAGGAACTGCCATTACATCCTTCTTCATGCGTTTAAATTCCGAAACAATCAGGTGTCCGGTATTTTCTTCGTAAGCAGAGTTAATCTCTTCCTTCGTCAGACATCTCACACAGGGGATTTCTCCGTAGAAATAATCCGCATGAGTCGTACCATAACAGGGAATACTTCTTCCGGTCTGTGCCCAGCTCGTTGCATAGGAAGAATGGGTATGTACAATTCCACCTATTTCCGGAAACGCCTTATACAGCTCCAGATGGGTCGGTGTATCGGAGGATGGCTTATACCTTCCTTCCACACGGTTTCCTTCAAGATCCATAACCACCATATCTTCCGGCTTCATAATTTCATAATCCACACCACTTGGCTTAATCACAAAATATCCGGTTTCACGGTCAATAGCACTCACATTACCCCAGGTAAATGTTACCAGACCATATTTCGGAAGAAGCATATTTGCTTCGTATACCTTCTTTTTTAATTCTTCTAACATGACAGAACCTTCCTTCCAAATATTTATCTCTTACTTTAAGATGTTTATCTTATAGTTATTCTTAAATCTTTATCAACATTTACATGTTTTTAAAATATGTCTACAGTGCCTCAACAGCAGCCTTCTCAGCCGGGAGATTCTTCATATACTTCTCCATGAACTTCTCAAAGCCCTCGACATCCTCTGCCATAGGATCCATCTTAACACCCTTGTTTCCGGCAAAAATCTCCTCATTCAAGAACTCGCCAAGGCTCTGGCCGTCCTTCTTCTTAGCAAGGAATGCAGCCAGAACAGCAATACCCCAGGCACCGCCCTCACCGGCTGTTTCCATAACCGATACCGGTGCATTCATAGCTGCTGCCGCAATTCTCTGTCCGACACCTTTTGTTTTGAAATAGCCGCCATGTCCAAATAACTGGTCTACCTGGACACCCTCTTCCTTCAGCATCAGATCCATACCGGATTTTAAAGCTGCAAGTGCAGAATACAGATGCATTCTCATGGTATTCGCCAGTGTAAACTTACTCTCGGCATCACGTACAAACAACGGTGCACCGGCATCAAAACCGGTAACCGGCTCTCCGGAAAAGTAATTATAGGAAATCATTCCGCCACAGTCCGGATCACCCTTTAATGCAACACTGTAAAGCTTTGTAAACAGATCATTCATATCAAAGGTTAAACCATACATTTCACCGAATTCCCTGAACAGATTCACCCACGCATTGATATCTGAAGTACAATTATTACAGTGTACCATACCAACCAGCGCGCCATCCGGCGTAGTTACAAGGTCGATCTGCGGATATACCTTGGAAAGCTCCTTTTCCAGAACTACCATGGCAAATATGGAGGTTCCTGCAGAGATATTACCGGTTCGTTTCGCAACGCTGTTCGTTGCGACCATACCGGTTCCTGCATCACCCTCCGGGGGACAGAGCGGAATGCCTGCCTGCAGATCCCCACTCGGATCAAGAAGGGAAGCTCCTTCTTCGGTCAGCACACCTGCTTCCTCTCCTGCTGCTAACACCCTCGGAAGAATATCACGGAGATTCCAACGATAATTCTGATCCGCAACCAGCTTATCAAACTTCTGAATCATCGCCTGATCATAATCCCCGGTGTGAATGTCAATCGGGAACATTCCCGATGCATCACCGACTCCAAGTACCTTTCTTCCGGTCAGTCTCCAATGAACATAGCCTGCCAGTGTTGTAAAGAAATCCACATAGGGAACATGCTCTTCCCCGTTCAGGATTGCCTGATAAAGATGTGCAATGCTCCATCTCTGCGGAATGTTATAGTTAAATTCTGCAGTAAGCTTTGAAGCTGCTTCCTCTGTAATCGTATTTCTCCAGGTACGGAACGGAACCAGAATGGTATCATTCTCATCAAACGCCAGATAACCATGCATCATCGCAGAGAATCCGATGGCATCTAAGTGCTTTAAGGTAACACCGTACTCCTTCTTCACATTCTCCTTAAGATCCTTGTAACAATCCTGTAAGCCATCCCAAATATCGTTCAGAGAATAGGTCCAGACACCATCTTCATAACGGTTTTCCCAGCTGTGTCCACCGGATGCCAATACATTTCCTGACTTATCCACCAGAACGGCTTTAATTCTGGTAGACCCAAACTCAATACCTAAGTAACCCTTTCCCTCAATAATTAATTGTGCTGCGTCCATTGTAATACCTCCTTGTAATTTTGACACAAATGCCTGCTTCGCAGTCGCTTGTTTTTCTTAGCGCTTACTTATAGAATACCTCGCCATGGTTCTATGTCAAGATTTAGTACAAGTTAAAATGAGAAATTTTTCCCCATTTTAACCCGCCAGAAGCTCAGCCTCAGTGTGTGTTCTTTCATATACTCGTTTGTTAGTGTGCTGTATCCGATGCCAAGATTTTCAGCACATCCACGTACACCGAGATCTTTATGATCTTGATAATA
>NZ_JBBMFS010000012.1:0-72156 GCF_040095895.1 Lachnospira intestinalis | reverse complement strand
TTGATTTGTTTTATTTCGTTACCGCTGTGGGCTGTTTTTGTTGCCCTCGCTCGCGGCGACTTGATTATAATAGCACCATTGGGTCAGGTTGTCAACAACTTTTTAAAGTTTTTTTGACTTTTTTCAGCATTTTAGGATTAAATTCCACAAATCCAGTATCTATGCGGCTTTACGTGAATACACTTTATATAAAAAGCACCCGTTGTCGATTCTTTTCATAATGCCTTGAATCGGTAACGGGTGTTTTATTTACTAATCCAATAATTCCTGTATATATAATGAATGCTCTTTTGATAAATCAACAAATGTTGTACCTACCTGTACAAGCGGACGGGATACATTCAATCTGTTAATCATGACAACCTGCCCGGTTCTTCCATCATTTAATAAAACTCTGTGTTGTACCATTGTATGTGCAATATGCGCAATAAATGTCATGTTAAACTGTGTATCAAGAATGTTGTGCAAATGCATTTCTTCCATTTTCTTTATTACAGAAAAAACGGGCATCGGCTGAATATCATTTTCTTTCATGGTGTATGTATCAAATATATCTGCAATTGCAAGAATTCGTGCCAGCTTGCCGATACCATGTTCTGAAATACGCAGCGGGAAGCCACTTTTATCTAAACGCTCATGATGTCCAAGGATTGCTTTCTTTATTTCAGTATCGATATTTTGATTTTTAACAATGTTATAACTGTATAATACATGCTTATTGTATACTCCGCCTTCCATTTCTTTGCGGAACGTAAAATCTTTACGCATTTCTTCCGGGAATTTTAAAATACCAACATCGTGCAAAAGACCCGCTATTGCTACATTTTCAATTTCCTTCGGTGTACATCCGGACCATTTTGCCAGAATCTGGCATAATATGGATACATTAATGGAATGTGCATATAATGATTCGGTATCTTTTTTCATCATTAACAGCATATTACATAAATTCGTTTCATTCCGCGACTTTTCAAGAATTTCATTTGTTACATTCATCAATGCCGGAACATCTATATCTTCACTGTTTTCAACGATTTTTTTCAAATTATCAGAAAGCATATTTTCCGCAACACTGAAATGCTCCTGAAATTCCTGATACTGTTTTTCATCTACTAATGGCTGCGCATTTTCTGCCTGCTGTGGTTCATCTGCTGCTGCCTGATATTCAATTGCAACACTATCAATTAAATGACGTGACAACAGGCTGATGACCTCATCTGTTACTATCGAGCCCTGCGCTACTAATACAACACCGGATTTATTATAAACGTCTTCCCCGATAATCATATCATTACACAGATGATTCACTGCTATTCTGATTTTTGCCATATTGGTACCCCCGTATTCTCTTGTATTCTATACTTATTATAATATCTTCTATAAACGTAAATTACAATGGTTCTTTATACTTACAAAATAAGCCGATTGTCTGCTCTATCTGTTCTATATTGGATATATACAGATACTGTTCCTGAATCCCGTCTGCCGCATTTTTATTTCTTTTGTTTTGCAATGACTGTTGTCAGATACCCTTTTGCTTTTTCCAGTTCATCTAATCCATAATATACCTGTTCCTGCGCCATACCGCAATTGGAAACACCCCATACTTCATATATTTTCCCTGTCTTATCCTGCCATGACCGCAGGGCATCTAACAGTTCTGCCAGCCGTTTGCCTGATTTCATATAAACGCACGTTCCGCTATAGGAAAATGTATCTTCCACTTCATACGCCGCCGGAATAATATGAATTTCTTCCTTTTTTTCTCCGAGTGAAATACCTAATTTTGCAGCAACCGCACAAAATGACGGCACCCCGTTTATGATTTCTGCCTGCCAGCCGTTTTCTTTTGCACGCTTGTGCATATACAGGTAGGTTGAATAAATACCGGGGTCACCGATTGTAAGCATTCCAACAATCTGACCGCGCCGCAGATAATCCTCTATCGTTTCATAAATACGTGTATGGGCAAGTTCCAGTTTCTTCTCATCTTTTATCATCGGAAACGGCATACACAACAGCGGCATATCCGAAATTTCCGGGCAGACCTGTCCTACAATACGGTACGCATAACACTCCTCTTTGGACACCGCCGGAAGCACAATCAAATCACAGGAACGGATGATTTCCAATGCCTGTAACGTCATCTGCTTGGGATTACCGCTCCCTACACCGATTCCATAAAGGATTCCCGGACGATTCTGTGCCGTAATATCCGCAAACAGCGTACCTGTAGTTTTTTGTAAATGTGATAAATAAACTTCCCGGATTGCCGGATATTCTGCAATTCCACGTAAAATACATTCCGGCGCATAACCTTCTTCCCTTAACAGGCTTGAAAAAGAATCTTCTTCTCCTGCCATGTCATTATTGGCATGGTCACCCGCTACCAGCATAAACGGTGCCACAATAACTTTAGTATTTACAATCCCCTCGAATTTCATCTGTGCAATGACATCTGCAATTGTCCGCTTTCCTTCAACGGTTGCAATATACACCGGATGTTGTGCATATGCCCGCAATGCCTGCTCCATAACGGCGTAACTGCTGTCTGCCGCGTGTTCCGTGCCATGTCCCATTAAAATCAGTGGCGCATCTCCTGTTTCTTCTTTTAAAGATTCCCACAATGCTTTTGCTACATTTGTATAATCCTCCGGCTCTGTCAAAAGTGCATCTGCCACGGTTATCTGTTCAAATGCCAAACGGTATTCTTCAACTGCCTGCTTCATGCGGTGATTTTCAATTCCGTCAATAACATGGGTCGGGAATACCGCTACATGGGTTGCCCCCTGCTCTTTGAGTTTTATCAGTCCTTCTTCAGGGCTCTTTGCATCCATATGTTCACGCTTTTTCATTACATTTCGTACAATTGTACTGGATACAGCCTCTGCTACCAAAACATCAGGATACAATGCCCGCACCTGTCTGGTAATTGCCGCTATATTTTTCTGACGTGTTTCCGGGTAAGTCGTCCCAAAACTCACAATTAAAATTGCCTTTTTCATACTCTCCTCATTTCTTGAACGATTTTATCGCGAAATGGCGATGAGAAATTCGCGAAGGCGATTTCTCATCTGCCATCAGGGAGATTTGTTTTCGTTCAGAAACAAATCTCCGTATGAAAAATAATCGCATCAGCATTATTTTTCATACTCTCCTCATTTCCGCAGACATTTTAATGCCGGAGAAACCACGAACTGAACCGGTTCAGTTCTGCGATAAACACAATTTTGTGACGCCTGCGGCACAAAATGTTATGCGAAAATCTTTAATTTATGGATTTTCGCATTTCTCTCCATTTTCGCCTGATTTTTTATACCATTATATTATATGTTTTTTTAGCACACCGCAATCTCTTTCTGCTTTGGGTGGGGCATGGCTTTTGATGTGTCACTTTTATATGAAGATTTTAAGCCGCAAAAAAGACTGTTTTAAAGATATTGTATCTTTTATCCTTAAAACAGTCTTTTCGTTTATTTTTTATACTTTTACTTTTCCGTATCAGAAAGCGCCGCCTGCGCCGCCGCGATTCTTGCTATCGGCACACGGAACGGTGAACAGCTGACGTAATTTAAGCCTGCCTTATGACAGAATGCAATGCTGGATGGGTCGCCGCCATGCTCGCCACAGATACCGCATTTTAAATCCGGCCGGGTGTTTCTGCCCTTCTGCACTGCCATTGCAACCAGCTGGCCTACACCATTCTGGTCTAAGCGTGCAAACGGGTCTGATTCGTAAATCTTGCTCTTATAATAAGAATCCAAAAACTTGCCCGCATCATCTCTTGAAAAACCAAATGTCATCTGCGTCAGGTCATTTGTGCCAAATGAGAAAAATTCTGCTTCCTGTGCAATCTCATCTGCAAGCAGTGCCGCACGCGGAATTTCAATCATGGTTCCGATTTTATAGTGAATATCGGACTGTTTTTCTGCTTTGACCTGCTCTGCTGTTTCGACAACAACATCTTTTACAAATTTTAATTCTTTTCGTTCTCCGACCAGCGGAATCATAATCTCCGGCACAATGTCGTATCCTTTTTCGACATGCACCTCAATCGCCGCTTCCATAACCGCTCTGGTCTGCATACGTGCAATTTCAGGATATGTTACCGCCAGACGACAGCCTCGGTGTCCCATCATCGGATTAAATTCGTGCAGTGCGGCGCACGTTTCTTTAATCTCCTCAACAGTCATGTGCATATCTTCTGCCAGTGCCTTGATGTCTTCTTCCTCTGTCGGTAAAAATTCATGCAGCGGCGGGTCTAAATAACGCACGGTCATCGGTCTGCCTTCCAGTGCTTCATACATTGCCTTAAAATCCGCTTTCTGGAATACAAGCAGTTCATCCAATGCCGCAACTCTGCCCTCTACGGTCTTTGACAGAATCATTTTACGGATTTTCGGAATTCTGTCCTGCTCAAAAAACATATGCTCTGTCCGGCACAGTCCGATTCCTTCAGCTCCCAGTTCCACGGCTTTTTTCGTATCTGCCGGTGTATCCGCATTGGTTCGTACACCCAGTGTCCTAAACTCATCTGCCCACTCCATAATCCGTCCGAAATTTCCGCTCACGGTTGCTTCTACCGTCTGAATGTCCCCTTTATATATCTTTCCGGTTGTACCGTCCAGTGAAATAAAATCTCCTTCATGGAATGTATATCCACCCAGTGTAAATTCTTTTGCCTCTTCATCAATCGCAATCGCACCACAGCCGGATACACAACACGTTCCCATGCCTCTTGCCACGACTGCCGCATGAGATGTCATTCCGCCGCGCACGGTAAGGATTCCCTGTGCTGCGTGCATTCCTTCAATATCTTCCGGTGATGTTTCCAGACGTACCAGAATGACACGTTCTTTTTTATTCTCTTTCACAAGCCGTTTGGCATCTTCCGCCGTAAATACAATTTTACCTGCCGCCGCACCCGGTGAAGCCGGAAGTGCTTCTCCAATCACTTCCCCTGCCTTTAAAGCTTCCGTATCAAACGTTGGGTGCAGTACCTGGTCGAGTGATTTTGCATCAATTCTAAGCACGGCTTCCTGTGGTGTGATTTTTCCTTCATCTACCAAATCACATGCAATCCGGATTGCAGCCTGTGCCGTCCGCTTGCCGTTGCGGGTCTGTAAGAAATACAGCTTTCCTTCTTCAATGGTAAATTCCATATCCTGCATATCGCGGTAATGGTCTTCTAACTTCATCGCCAGATCAATAAATTCACGGTAGCACTCCGGCATATCCTGTTCAAGCTGCGTAATCGGCTGTGGTGTGCGCACGCCGGCAACCACATCTTCGCCTTGTGCATTAATTAAATACTCCCCATAAATTCCCTTTGCACCGGTTGACGGATTTCTTGTAAATGCAACACCCGTTCCCGAAGTTGCACCTTTATTGCCGAATACCATGGTCTGGACATTGACTGCCGTTCCCCAGTCCCCCGGAATGTCATTCATTCTGCGGTAAGTAATGGCACGCGGCGTATTCCATGAACGAAATACCGCTTTAACGGCTTCCATTAACTGCTCCTGTGGATTCTGTGGAAATTCTTTTCCATCCATTGCTTCACGGTAAACCTGTTTAAACCGCGCAATCAGTTCTTTTAAATCCTCTGCCGTCAGTTCCGTATCATACTTGATTTTTTTGTCTGTCTTGACCTCGTCAATAATCTTTTCAAAGTAAGACTTCGGCACTTCCATGACAACATCGGAAAACATCTGGATAAATCTTCTGTACGAATCATATGCAAAACGCGGATTGCCGGTCTTTTCTGCAAATCCTTCCACTGCTTCATCATTCAGTCCCAGATTTAAAATGGTATCCATCATGCCCGGCATGGATGCCCTTGCTCCGGAACGGACAGATACTAACAACGGATTGGCATTGTCCCCGAACTTCTTTCCGTTTACCTGCTCCAGCCAGCCCACCGCTTCAAAAATCTGTGTCTGGATTTCTCCGCGGATTTGCTCCTCATTTGCATAATAATCCGTGCATGCTTCCGTCGTTATGGTAAACCCCTGTGGAATCGGCATACCGAGATTGGTCATCTCTGCAAGATTCGCACCCTTTCCACCGAGAAGCTCCCGCATATCTGCATTGCCTTCATGAAATTTGTAAACCCATTTCCTCATACCTTTGCCCTCCATACTTTTCTAACAGTTAATCCATATGATGCCGGGGGTTTTACCCCACTACTCTTTTATATGATTATACCAAAAAAAGAAAAATATGCCTAGACTTTTTGTTAATTTTTTGACATTCTTTTGCTAAATTTTTTTCAAAAACATTTCATGAATCCGCGTATCTGATGTCAGTTCCGGGTGGAATGACATTGCAAGCTGGTTTTTATTTTCCACCATTACGATATTACCGTCCACTTTTGCAAGTACCTTTGTATCGTCCAATACTTTTTCAATATACGGTGCGCGGATAAAGCGCATCGGAAACGTACCGATTCCTTCAATCTGTTCGTCAACGGAAAAACTGCCGAGCTGTCTTCCGTAAGCGTTGCGGCGCACAACCGCCGGAAGCGTGGCAAGATGTGTTGCCGCATCATTGCTTAACTGCTGTGCTAAAAGAATCGCCCCGGCACACGTTGCAAGCACCGGCATACCGTTTTTTATCTGGCTCTGTATGGTATCAAACATATCCAGTTCCCGCATCAGTTTTCCCTGTACGGTACTTTCTCCGCCCGGAAGAATCAGTCCGTCATAAGACTGACGGACGTCCTCACCTTTTCTTAATTCTATATATTCTGCACCTAATTGTTCCAGCATCTGCTCATGTTCTGCAAATGCCCCCTGTACTGCAAGAATTCCGATTTTCATACTACTCCTCATTTCTGAGCGACTTTGTCGCGAAGCGGCGATGAGAAATTCGCGCAGGCGATTTCTCATCTGCCATCAATGTTGTTTGCTTTCGCTCAGAAACAAACAACTGTGTGAAAAATGGCGCATCAGCGTTATTTTTCACACTATTTGCCTCTTTCAGCCATTAAAAGTTCAATTTCCTGTTCATTGATACCAACCATTGCTTCGCCTAAGTCTTCAGATAACTCTGCAATCAGCTTTGCATCTGTGAAGTTGGCAACTGCCTTTACGATTGCTGCCGCACGTTTTTCCGGATTTCCTGATTTAAAAATACCGGAACCCACGAATACACCTTCTGCGCCAAGCTGCATCATCAGTGCCGCGTCTGCCGGTGTTGCAACGCCGCCTGCTGCAAAGTTTACAACCGGAAGCTTTCCGTTCTCATGAACATATAATACTAAATCATACGGTACCTGTAATTCCTTTGCCGCCTGAAACAATTCATCTTCACGCATGGAAACAAGTCTTGCCATTTCACTGTTCATTTTTCTCATATGACGGACTGCCTGCACAACGTCACCTGTTCCCGGTTCACCCTTTGTACGAATCATGGAAGCACCTTCGTTAATTCTTCTTAACGCTTCCCCTAAATCCTTTGCGCCGCATACAAACGGTACGGAAAACTTGTGTTTGTCAATGTGGTAAACATCATCTGCCGGAGATAATACTTCACTTTCATCAATATAGTCGATTTCGATTGCTTCCAGAATCTGTGCTTCCGCAAAATGTCCGATTCTGCATTTTGCCATAACAGGAATAGTTACTGCTTCCTGAATTCCTTTAATCATCTTCGGGTCACTCATTCTTGCAACACCGCCTGCCGCACGGATATCCGCTGGGATTCTTTCCAGTGCCATGACCGCACATGCGCCTGCTTCCTGTGCGATTCTTGCCTGTTCCGGTGTGGTAACGTCCATAATAACGCCGCCCTTTAACATCTGTGCCAGTTCTTTATTTAATTCGTATCTGTTTTTTGCATTTTCGTTTGCCATCGTTTTTTTCTCCATTTCCTTTTTATTAATTTTGAATCAACATTTAAATGGAGTATAACAAAAACTGGGCATAATAAAATATTCAAAAATAATATTTTTATAATGTCCAGTTTCAAATCTGTTTATATTCAGTTTTAAATTTATATATGGTCAGTTGTTAAAACTCTTATAGCCAGTTTAGCGGTTGTCTACCTTTTCAGGGTATAAGTCATGACTGCTTAACCGCTCCCATGCAACCTGCTCCCAGCGTGTCCCCGGCTTTCCGTAATTGCAGTACGGGTCAATGGAAATGCCGCCGCGCGGGGTGAATTTTCCCCATACTTCTATGTACTTCGGCTCCATCAGGCGGATTAAATCTTTCATGATGATGTTGACACAGTCTTCATGAAAATCTCCGTGATTGCGGAAGCTGAACAGATACAGCTTTAATGATTTACTCTCTACCATTTTTACATCCGGCACATACGAAATTGTAATTGCTGCAAAGTCCGGCTGACCTGTAATCGGGCAGAGGCTTGTAAATTCCGGGCAGTTAAATTTTACAAAATAGTCGTTATCCGGGTGTTTGTTTACAAATGTTTCCAAAACCTCCGGCGCATAATTGTCGGGATACTTTGTTCCCTGATTGCCAAGCAGTGTTACACCCTGCGTTTCTTCTTTACTTCTTCCTGCCATTGTTTTTCCTTCCTTATTTATATTTTTAAAATGATAATGCCGGGTCTTTGACACCATTTGCCGCAAATGCTTTGGCACGATCAATGCACGTTCCGCAGACTCCACACGGTTTTTCATTTCCCTCATAGCAGCTCCATGTATATTCATACGGCACATGAAGGTCGAGTCCGATTTTTACGACCTCTGCTTTAGTGCGTGCAATAAACGGTGCTTCCACCTTTAACTGCTTTCCGCTTCCTATATAAATAGCGTCATTTATCGCCCGGTTGAACGCATCACTACAGTCCGGGTATGCGCTTCCCGCCGCGTCATCGCTGTGTGCACCATAGTAAATGACTTCACAGCCCTTTGACAGTGCAATGCTTGCCGCACTGGATAAAAACAGTCCATTGCGGAACGGCACGTATGTCGATACCGGTGTACCGTTTGTCTTTTCTATCTGGCTGGCATAGCTTTCCTGCGGAATCTCTTTATCGGAATGTGAAAGCAGGGAACAATCGCTGTACTGGAATATTTTTTCCAAATCCAGTGATAAATGCTCCACTTGATAATGCTGTGTTACTTTTTTCGCACACTCGATTTCTTTGGTGTGCTTCTGTCCATAGTAAATGGACAGTGCAATCACATTTTCCGCACCATACTTATCAACTGCCATTCCTAAACAAGTGGTACTGTCAACGCCACCACTGCATAAAACCATTGCTTTCATTTTGAAATCTCCCTCTTAGTGTCTGTGTATATGTTTTTGTATTCGTCTTTCGGATTCCGCGTGCCGTCATGCAGCTGTGGCAGCCTTCTATATAAACAGCTACGTCTTCCGATCCGGTCACCTGCGTAATAATATCCGCAATATCCGTGCCGATGCGTTCCTGAAGCTGTAACCGCTTTGCCACCATATCCGCGATTCTTGCAATTTTACTAAGTCCGATGACTTTACCGTTGGGTACATAAGCCACCGTAACTTTCATATCATACATTAATGCCAAATGATGTTCGCAGTAACTAAAAATATCAATATCTTTGACAACTACCATATCACCGTAACGGTCCGCCCCGCCTTCTTCGTCTTCCGAAAATGTCTTGTCAAACATCTGTGCAATCTCTTCATTGGTATATTTCATGCCCTCAAATACTTCTTCGTACATTCTGGCAACCCGTTGCGGTGTTTCCTTTAGCCCTTCCCTGTCCGGGTCATCTCCGAGTGCTTCTAACAGCCCACGGATATGATAAGCCACCGCTTCTGTATCAATCTCTTTCATTTTTCTCTCCATTCAGTTCTGCGATAAAGTCTATTTGCTTTCGTTGCGAAACAAATAGCTGTGTGAAAAATAAGCGCATCAGCGTTATTTTTCACACTAAACGCCTCTTTCATCCGGTGCCCAGATAAATTTGTGCATTTGTAACTGCATACGCACGCCGTTCATCTGATGTGCTTTCATGTATTCCACAATGTCTGCGGGTTCAATCGCACCAAATACCGGGCTGATGTATACATGACATTTCTGTGTCAATCCATATTCCTGTATTATCTGCCGTGTCTTTTCCAAATCTTCAATGCTGCCCGCCACAAATTTGACGGTATCCTGCGGCTGTAATTCGGAAAAATTCTGCAGGCGCATAAATGTTTCCATTCTACTGCCTGCCAGCTTATAATCCATGGTCATTGAAAGCCGCTCCATAGATTGCCGTTCTTGTGTTAAATGTTTTACCTGTGCACGCACATTTTCCAGACTGACACTTCCGTTGGTTTCAATCTCAACAGCTTTTCCCGCAGACAACAGTTCTTTTATCAGACCCGCAAGTTCTATCTGCAGCAACGGTTCTCCGCCTGTCATTGTCACATTGTCTATTCCTGTGCGGCACACGTCTGCCACCAGTTCTGCCGCCGTCTTTTCGACCGCCGGGGTATCCTGTCTGTTTGCCCATTGTGTATCACAATAACTGCAATTTAAGTTGCACCCCTTAAAACGGATAAAAACTGCCAGTTCCCCGGCTTTTGTTCCTTCTCCGTTGATACTCACAAACTGTTCCACCACCGGGTACTTTATTTGATTATTCATGTTCATACTTTATTCCTCATAGCACGCCGCATTATTCGGTGTTTCATATACGGTTACGCGTTTTACACGGTATCCTGCCTGCTGCATTTTTTCATGAAAATATTTTGCCATATTTTCCGCCGTCGGACGAAACGGAAACTGCAAAATCTTAAACTGCTCGCTTTCAAGCGCTGCAAGTGTCGCTTCCTTTAAACTGCCGGTTTCAATAATCAGGCAGTGGTCAAGTGCATCCACACATTCCCTTAAATCCCGCTTTAAATCGCCAAAGTCCACATACATGCCGCGGTTTTGTCCGTCTTCCTGTAAATCCTCCGTACAGACTTCCAGCACAACACGCCAGCGGTGTCCATGAATATTGCTGCATTTTCCGTCATATCCATATAAAAAATGTGCCGCATCAAAGCTGTGTTCCGTCTTTAAAATATACATTTTTCCTCATTTCCGTACGTTTTCCATTCTGTCATATAACTCTTCCTGCTGACTGCCTGCTGCTGTCCTACAGAAACGTGCGCCGCAATGCGTACAAAAAGAACATGGATTCAACCCAAATCCATGTTCTAAACATACTATGCAAATTTATCCCGTTCTGCCGTTGTGGCAGAATTTTCCTTTAAATATTGTATAGTCCTGGTTTTGTTTAGAGACAGGATGGTACAAACGAACTGTCTATTATTGCTGAGAAATAGGATAACAAATCCTTTTTAAAATGTCAACCGGTTCCCGGATTTTTTGTTTTACTGTTTTTCACTATTGTAATATTTATTTTTTGCAAGCAGCATATTTTTCTGAGCTTCGGTAATTGTATCAGTAATATCCGATATAAACACATAAAAAAGTCCACCGCCCGCTTCAATGGTCTGATGCTCTAAATGTCCGCAGTCATCAAGCCAGCGCACCGTGCCGTCCTTTCTTACAATACGGTATTTAATATAATCCATACTGCGGTCGGACTGCTTTATCTGATCGTGAATTTCCCATTCCACGCGTGCCAGATCCTGCGGATGTACCATACCGCGGAATGAATTATGCACCTGCTCCCGGAACTCCTCTATCGTTTCACAGCCAAACAGACGGATTGCACCCGGATTGGCATAGAGCAGTTTTTCTTCGCCCACTGCGCGATAGATAAAAAAGCCTTCTGACATATTTGCCAGTGTTTCTGACAGATATACCGCACGTTTATCCTTCCTTCCCTGCATCAGCGTATCAATACTGCGGATTACAATGACTGCATCCTTTGGTGTACCGTCACTGTCCCGTTCGCACACCGCTACCGTTGTCAGGCACCATTCCTTATTGTTTTTTTCATCTAACCGTTTATAGGACATTTCCAGCGTATCCTGCTTTGCAAGTCCTTTATTGAGATTTGTCAGCGAGAGAAACTTACGGATATTCTTTTCATCGGTTGATACAATCTTCCCCATATAAAAATGACGGTTAATGGATTCCTCGTAATTACCACGCTCCTGTAATGAATTTTCATCCGGGTAAATCATATGATAATAATTGTCCTTTAACTGTACAAAATAAACTTCACGATAGGAAAGCATCATACTCTTTAGAGCATTCGATGCAATATATGTATTCGTAATATCCTGTATAATCACACCGATGTAACCTTCCCGGTACTGATAATATGTAAACTGCATATACCGGTTGGAAATGTGGCTGTAAAGGTAAAATGTTTTCTTTTCACCTTTATATGCCGCATTATACATATACGTATATGCTTCCTCTACCTTATCACCGAAACTCTGATATGAAAGTGCCTTTAGCTGTTCTAAATCTCCGGTGCAGACCTGCCGCATTGTTTCATTGGCATATAAGATTTCATAATCCACCGGTTTATTATTTTCATCTAAAATCAGACGGTCAATACAAAATCCTGTCGGCATTTTTCCAAAGTGTGCTTCAAGACTTTCATAATCTTCATTAAATGCCCTATCCGTAATCTGTGTCTGCACTTCTGCCTGCTTTTTATCTGCCTGCACTTCGGTTACATTCATCAGCGAACCGTAATACTGGCGGCAGCCGTCCTTCTCCCGCAGGAAAAAGACTCTCATGTATACAAGAATGACCGTGCCGTCCATCTGCATAAAATGAATATATCCATCTGCTCCGGACATCTGATTCGAAAATGCCTTCTCAAAGATTGTATGCAAAAGAACCCTGTCATCTGCATGCACATGATTCCAAAAACGCTTTCCGTAACTGTTCGCCTGCCCTGATGATGTACCCATCAACTGAAAATACTGTTCATTGACCCTGGTAATTTCAATCTGATGATCCCTCATTTCATAAAATGCAACCGGTCCTAAGACATTATTTAACATACTATCCGTAATGAAATTCGTATCCATAAATTCACGAATATGAAGCGGCTCTACCTGCTTATAAAATAAATCATGAAAATCAAGCTGGCGTTCGTCGCTTAGCAGTTCTTCAAACTGCTTGACCGGCAGCGGTTTATAAAAATAAAATCCCTGAATATAACGGCATCCTAGGCTCTGTACAAACTGTTCCTGTTTCTCTGTTTCAACACCTTCCACGATAATAGGCAGCCGAAGCAGTCTTGCCATATTAACAACAGACTCTAAGATGTTCATGCCTTTTTCTTCTTCTGTTTCACTGATATCCAGAAAACGCATATCCAGCTTTAACACATCAACAGGAATATTTTTTAACATGTTCAAAGACGAATAGCCGCATCCAAAGTCATCCATCATAACCTTAAAGCCTTTTCCGCGCAAAATGTTAACCGTACTGGTAATCCGCTCATCACTCTCTGTATATGCACTTTCCGTAATCTCCACTTTTACATAATGCTCGGAGAGCTGATATTTTTCCAATAACGAGAAAATATATGCCGGTACATCCATTGAAAAAATGTCTACCCTTGATACATTAATAGAAATCGGAACCGGCTGGAATCCCCTGTCTATCCAGCTTCTTATCCACGCACATACCTTGTCCCATACATAGCGGTCCAACCGGTCTATCATTCCGTTCTTTTCCAATACCGGAATGAATGCCCCCGGAGATACCATCGTCCCATCCGGTTTCACCCAGCGCACGAGTGCTTCTGCACCCACAATCTGATGTGTTGCAATATTACACTGCGGCTGTGCAAAAAAGGTAAATTCATTATTTTTTAAGGCCTCCTGTATCTCGGATAAAAGTTCCACTTCTTTTTCCAGCCGTGACTCCATCTCCTGTGTATAATGGCAGATATGATCAGGCTGTCCTTCAAAAGCATTAGACAGAGCCAATGTCGCCCGGTCATACATAATCTCCGGCGAATCTGTATCTGTATTAATGGAATATATACCGATAACCGGATAAAAGCCGACCGTATTGTTCCATTTATGAATACCTTTTATAATCTGTTCCTGAATCTGTTTAATAATCTCATGAGAATCCGGTATAAATATTCCAAAATTATCTGCCCCCAGATAACCTTCCACACCGTCATGCTCTCCTGCAATCTCTTTTAAACAGTTCTGAATATAAAGAATAAGTTCGTCTCCGGTTTCTCTGCCATAAAGCTTATTAAAAAGCCTGAAATGCTCAATATCGATTGCGACCATACTATATGCGCCAGAAAGTCCCATCTCCATTTTACTTCTGACATTCGACATAAAGGTACGGTTGTAATAAAAGTCACTTAACTGTGCACCCTCCATAAAAGCTACCCTCCTATCCTCACAACAACTCTAATTTTTATTGTAGTGCAAATAGAATAAAATTTCAATCCTAAAGCACCTCTATTTTATGAAAAACTACCATTCATTTTGTATATTTATAACAAAAGCCACCCATGCAGACCTGTCTTCCTGCATGGGCGGCTTTATCCGGTTATTCTTTTGTATTTTTTACTTCTTTAAACGTTCTTTTACGCTTACAGGTTCTTTAACCTGATGCATATAAAAGAAAGAAGCTGAATTTACTGAACTTTTTGCAGTCTTTAAACCAACTGCCTTAACAGCTTTTAAAACTTTCTTCATACTTTCTTACCCCCTTTTGAATTAAAATTAATATTGCAGTTTCAAAAAGCGTCATTGCCACGATGTCCCCTACTTCTGCCAAGACACTTTTTGAAACGAATACCCCCAACAGATAGCACATGCTGATAAACCGCGATTTTTTTCGATTCATTACGACCTGTTCCCCGTCTAACGGTTTATTGGCATGCGGCACCGGAGCGAGCCACCAGATGATTCCCGTACCGACAGCCGCCAGCAGAAGCACTGCTGTAAAATGACTGTTCAGTTCCCCCGCTGCTGTCAGATTCAATATGTACAATCCGACCGTAGCACCTGCACATCTTACCTTTGTGGCTGCATGGTATCCTCCTGTGAAACTTCTAAGCACTGTAAATGACACAATAAAACAAATGCTTTGCCAGAATCTGCCCCACAATATGCCTAAAACTACTAAGAGCAGTGTTTCCAGAACACCGTCCATAAAAATCTCCAGCCCATATTGATAAATGTCAGCTTCATCTTTTTCAATCATCTGTTCCCGGGATAAATAGTCCGAAAGAATTCCCGCCAGCCGATGTGTCATTCGCTTTTACTCCTTATCTGTTTCTGCCCGAATCATATCTTTTTTCTGAAAAATTTTCAATAGGTTTGTCCTACTTTGCAGATATATGACGTACTTTGCAGATTTTCCGTGTAATAAAATATATTATACACAAGCAATATGCACCATAAACCGGCTGTTTTCTTCTGATATATCAATCAGTCCTCCATATTGATTCACAATTTTTTTCACGCTTAATATGCCAAGTCCGTGATTTTCAGCATCTTCTTTCGTGGTATGTAACTGCGGATTTCTGTCCAACACGGATTCTTCTATATAATTACTTACAATAAAATGACGGATATTATTGACTTCAAAACAGTCTACGCCAATAAATCTTTTTACCTCCGGCAGATTTTCCTCCGCCCGGATTGCATTGTCCATTAGGTTTGAAAATACAATCGCCATATCCATTTCACGTTCTTTCGGATAGCTGGTTGTAATCTGCCAGCGCACAAAAATGTCCTTTTTCCGGCACAGCTGCGCTTTTTCATACATCACCGCGTTAAGCATTTCGTTATCCACAATGTAGTAAACATTTACTCCGATACTGCTGACTGCACCCGTAAAACCTGCCATCTGCTTTTTTGCCTGTTCCACATTTCCTTCTTCGAGAAGCTTTGTCCATGCCATTGCATAATGTTTTAAATCATGGCTTAAAATCCTTGTTTCCCTCTGCATCTGATAAGCTTTTTCAATCATTGCTTTCTGTTTGTCCAGCTGGATTGCTACGATTTTGCCCTCGTTCATACGCTGATTCATCTTACTGATATGCAGTGCCAGAAATGTACAGCACCCCAGAATCACCAGCTGTAAGGTGAAAATTCCGAGAATATGTCCCTGCTCTTTTCCGTATATGCCGGTATTTAAGTTTATTTCTAACAGACTAATCAGGATAAATGCCGCCGCAATCAGAATCAGTAAAATTAACAGCCACTCCTGCCATTTTAAATACACTCTGTTTTTTCTCTGTATCATCGCTGCCCATATCAATATCACCAGCAACAGTCTTGCAATTAAGATAGAGCAGATTCTTGTGAAAATATTTCCTGTAATCAGTACCGACATCGGTTCTCCGGTTACCAGTGAAATCACCGGAAAACAGACACTGCTTGACACAATATACAGTATCATAATAATGATGCTCCACAAGCACCATGACCGCCAGCTTTCTTTTAAACATACATAACACATTCCAATATTGACTGCAATTCCCAATATAAACTGCTGTACCGGCAGCTGAATCAGGTATTGCGCACACAAGTACTGTAGCAGCATAAATAACACCAGATATTTGCTTTTCCCTTTACGGACCCCCAGTATGTATGCCAGCGAACCTATCATAAGCACGCCGTCACCCAGGCTTGTAATCTGCTCTACTATTATATTTAACACTTTTTCCCTCTTTTCTATCTGTACATACTGTTTCCCATTTTTCTGATATACCGCAGGTAGCGTGCCTTACACATTTCAAATTTTCCTCTGCTGATTCGGATAACTTCGTTATTACTCATAACAATTTTATCGCGCTGTATCTCGTATATGTATCTCATATTACATAAGTAGGAATAATGTGGACATAAAAAATCTCCGGTTTCAGCCAGATATGCGAAATCCGAAATTTTTCCGCGGACCTTTAATACTTCTTTCTGTGTGTGGACATACAAATGATGGCTTTGTACTTCGATGTAGATGATTTCCTGCTGTGGTAAAATCGTCGTAACCCCTCCGGTTTCATCAAACTCCAGACATTCCGTTTTTGTATTCTGCTGTATCCAGCTTTCTACCGCCTCTGTAAGTTCTTCCTCCAGATGTGATTTTCTGACAAAACGAAACGGTCTGAAATGAATGGATTCAAACACCAGATTTTCCATACTGCTGACAAAAATAATATTTTCCCCTCCTGTTATTTTATATAATTCCTCTGCAAGCGTAAAACCTGAAACCTCGCCCATTTGGATATCAAGCAGAACAATATCGTAAGGAACCCGGTGCAGCACGTCTAAAAAATGCTGTCCGGTCTGAAATTCCTCAATCCCGGCTTCCAGTTCTTTTTGGGAAAATATATTTTTGACAATTTGGACTTCCTGCATACGTTCCTGCATATCATCATCACAGACTGCAATCGTAAACATCACTCTTTCCTCCGTTTTGTGTTTTAAACCATTCCCCCGATTTATATATCTATTATATATGAATTACGGCAGTTGGGCAATACTCATTCCAACACGGGCATGAATCTTCATTTTTAGTTGATTTCATCACAAAACGGCACAAAAAGTCTCCCTACTCAAAATAATATAAATATACATCTTCTAAATCAATATTATCTTCTACCGGCACGGCTTCTTTAGGCAGCGTATCCCCGACAAGCCGCAGTGCCAGTCCGTTTTTCCGCTGACGGATATTTCCGACTTTATACTCTGCCTGCAATGCACCGACATCATCCAGCGTGCAGGTAATCTCAGCGACCTTTCCCTGCATTTTCTCAATCAGTTCCACCGGAGTCCCCGTTGCTACAATCTGTCCCTTCTTTATTAAAAGGACGTGGTCTGCAATGCACTCAATATCACTGACTACGTGGGTTGCAAATAAAATGATTTTATCCTTTGACAGTTCGGCAATGTAGTTACGGATTCCGATACGCTCCTTTGGGTCAAGTCCCGCGGTCGGCTCATCCAGAATGAGTATTTTCGGATTGCCGAGCAGTGCCTGTGCCAGCAGCACACGCTGTTTCATGCCGCCGGAAAAACCGCCGATTTTTTTATGGGCAACTCCGGTTAAATTGACAACCTCAAGCAGTTCGTCAATCTGCTGATTGACCGTTTTGCCCTCTGCATTTTTCCCTTTTAAACCTTTGACCTCTGCCATATATTTTAAAAATGCTTTGGGTGAAAAATCCTCATAAAATCCCTGCTGCTGTGGCATATAACCGACAATGGCACGAAACCTTTTCCCCAGCTTTAAAATATCTTCTCCGTCATATAAAATCCTGCCGCCGTCACTGCCGTTATCGCGGCTGACATTATCTGTTATCAGGTTAATCATCGTACTTTTTCCGGCGCCGTTTGCCCCCAGTATCCCGTAAATTCCCGGCTTAAAAGTGTAAGTTACTTTCCGTAATGCCTGTACCGTACCGTATGTTTTAGATAAGCCCTCTAACTGTAATTCCATATTTTTCACCTTTCCTTTATACAAGCTGTGTCACCTGATGCAGTATCCACACCAGCAAAATAACGCCTGCCAGTACTGCCGGCATCAAGGCTCTGTTTCCCTTTTTTCCAATCGCTCTAGATACCAGCATGGCAGCTGTCATTGTAAACAATGCTACAACCAATCTTACAAGCAGTAATATCATAAGCCACCCTGAAATACTCACATGACCTGCAAGCCCGCCCCACGCATTTTCCAGAAATGTAAGGCTTAACGCCGGTGCTGCCAGATACGGCATTCCGTAAATGTGGTGCAGATTCCAGATATCAATGCCGTAAACCGCCGCCGTCAGCCCTATGGTCAATACAACACAGGCGGTAATCTTCCAGCGCATCACCGCCGCTCTGCCGTTTGGCGCACTGTGTACAATCTGATACATGCCGGTTCTGTACTCCATGGCAATACTTTCAGACACAATAATCATAATTGCCGTTACCAGTGCAAGGATTAAAATAAACTCACGCTGTCTGCTGTATTTTCCGAAAATTTCTTCATATCCTCTGTCGGAAACCAGCCATATTTCCTGTCCGGTTGTTTCCCGTATCTGCTCTGCGTAAGAGAGTTTACTTTGGTACTCCTGAATCGTATTTACAACCTGTCTTTGATACTGCAAGGCACTGACTGCCGCCGTATACTCTTTTAATTCAATTTCACCGTCCTCATATGCCGCCGCCGCTTCTTCCAATGCTTCCTGCGCCTGCCGGTATGCTTCGAGCCGTTCCTGCACATAATCTTCAATATAACCGTACTCTTTTCCGCCATGCTCTAAATACATTTTGTCATACTCTTTCTGTGCATCGGTAAATGTCATCTGTCCGGTTGTACTGAAATATGCCGCTATGATTATCAGTGCTGCCACCGCCCACAGGGCTTTGCCTGTTATCACCAGCTTGTGCAGTTCTTTTAATACTACCGGATATTTTGCAAATACACGCTGGTACTGTCCGTGAACCGCCGTAAACATGCGGGATAACAATGACACTTTTGTATTCGGCCGCATGGCGGCATAGCGCATTACCGCAAAAATTCCGCAAAACAGACCACACACCGTTAAGAAAAACAACGCCACGGAAAAGACCGAAAATACATAATTTTGAAAACCCCAGTTGATATACGTGCTGTACAAATCACTGATTTTTAAAAAGCTGACAACATTAATATAATGAAAAACATTATACACGCTCTGCACTTCGATTTTCTGATAGACGAGAATCTCTATGCCGACAAATGCAGCTGTGCAAATCAGCGTATGGTTGCGGTTGCGGAATGCCATAAACAGCGCCCATAAAATGATACTGAATGCCGCTAAAATAAACCATGACAGGAAAAACAGCCGTAAAATATATGCGCCTTTACTGAGTGTATATGTAAATTTCCCAAAATCCACAAAGGTCTGTACCGGATTGGTCAAATCCTTTACTCCGCCGTATAACAGCATCGCTGTAAGAAATGTCGTGCCGTACAAAAGAAAGAGAATCGCAAAGGAACCGCCCGCTAACAACAGCAGTCTTTTGAGGGCAAGTACAGTTCTTCCGTTTGGGGTGTTATGTACAATCTGCCACATTCCGTTTTCACGTTCATCAAAAAGGGAATAAATCACCGCCACCATAAGCGCTGCCGCAATGTAATACATCAGGTTGTAGTGAACAAATGCATCTGCGCCCTTATCGTTGTCTAACTTCAGTTCGACATTCTGTACTCTTTCAAAGTCCTGTGCCGTCCTTAAAATGTTGCTGTAGGAAAATGTATTCTGCTTGGAGAAAATACGGAATCGTTTCATATTTTCTGCGTTTGCCATGACTGTATCAATGGAAGTCTCATATCCGTTCAGATATTCGAGCTTACTGCGCAGCTGCTTTAACTGTAATTCCAACTGGGTCTGCTGTTGCGCTGTCAGGCTCTGATGATACGCAATCATTTCACGACTGCCTTCATCGACTTCCGATAAAAGTTCTTCCGATGTCTGCTTCTGTGCCGCATTTTCTGCCGTCTGGCTGTTCTGCATTTCATTTTGAGCAGTATTTTTCGTTTCTTCCTGACTGTTCTCCTGCTTTAAAATTTTTGCATATTTACGGATATTACTGAATTCCGTTCCCAGCCGTTCCTGCGCCTGTTCCAGACTCATATTTTCATAACGCTCAACCAGCTTCTGATACTGTCCCGCCGCAAAAAACATTTCCGTAAGGCTTCTGCCTGCCAGCTCGCTGTACAAAAACAGACACAAATTGCCTAGCACTGCCACCGCAATCAATATCCACATTTTTTTATGAAAAACCCTTTTTACTTCTCCCATATTTTTCTCCTGCATATGACAATTTTTAATTTACCTGAATCCACTCGGATTTATCTGACAAATTTTCTTTTTTCATATATTCCAGATTATCTCCGTTTTCTTCAAACAAATAGTCTGTGTCGCCAAAATAAACGACACCGTTGCAAAGAATTTTGGCAATCTGATTCCCTTTGGTATCCAGCACATAACAATATCTTTGGGTGCGTGTTTTTGTTTCTGTGGCTCTGCCTGCGCCGTTGTTAAAAAGATACAGATTTTTTCCGTCATAAGACATTTTGCACTGTATCAGTTCATCTTCCGCCGGATAAATAAGAGTATTACTGCCCTGTGTCATGTCATAGGCATAAAGCCCCGTTCCCTGCACAAAATAAAACAGCGTCTGATTTTCTGTATCCGCATGATAGTCACAGACATCGGCATCTATAACCTTTCTGGTATCTCCGGTGGCAAAATCATATTCAAACAAGCCTTTATAATCAGATGACACAGCCTTGGTTTCCTTATTCTTTGTATATTCCCGGATAACAAAATATAGTTTATCGCCAAAGCTTCTGCCGCGGTCAATAGAAGCTCCTGTTCCCGTATAGGAAAAAACGGTCTGTTCCGTTCCGTCTGTCAGCGAAATTTTTTTAATAACTTCTTCTGCTTCTTCCTCCTGACCTGCATGTCCGGTATCATCATATGCGTAGACATCATTTTCATGAAAGACAAGTGATATGCTTGATACGCCTGTATTGGCAAATAAATCGGCAATGGTTTCTCTTGCACTTCCGTCTGTATGGATGCGCACAAGTTTTCCCATTCCGCCTTCACATTGAATCAGATACAGATAACCGTTATAGCAGTATATCGTATCGGTCAGATACAATGCCGAACCGGTCTGCTTCATATCACAAAGATACGCATTACAGGTATTATCACTATGCGTACATTCCGGTTTTGCACAGACTGCAACCGCTTCCTGTGTTGTTTCATCAAAAAATGCTATTTTTGAAATTCCATCTGTTGTCTGAATAAAATAATAGCCGCCCATGCCCTTTGCAACTGCATGGTTGTCGGGATTCCAATAGTTCTGCGATTCATTTTGTGTTGTGCCCCACTGCCCGATGGCCACGTTTACTGTATTCTTATCAGGATTTTCACGTACCTGATTTTTCAGGACAAACCCTAAAATTACCGCCGCAGTAACAAGGACAACTGTACACGTTATCATCATTTTTTTCTTCATTGGTAATCACCCGCTTTCACGTTCTAAATTAATTTTAATTAACCGGTATCCATTCTTTTGCTGTCAGGATATCTGCTTTTTCAATATAATATTTTTGTCCTCCGCCCCATGAATCTGCGCCAAAAACATTCTGCTCATCGCCAAAACAGGTAAAATACATACCTTCTGTAGGAATCTTGTTCAATTCATTTCCGTCTGTATCCATAACATATAAATAAGTATCTGTACGCTTGAAAAAGTAAACAGAATATTGTTCATTACTCATATATAAATATTTTCCGTCAAAGGAAAGCTGGCAGATATTTGTTTCATTTTCGACCATTTTGTAGATTCTTTCCGCCTTGCTGTCCGACAATTTACGTTTATATAAACCGTCATTAAATACATAATAATAAAGCGTTTGTGAAACTTCATCTACTGTGTAATCCGTTATGTCCCCGGACGATATATTTTCTGTTTTCTTTGTTGCATAATCATATGCAAAAATGCCTTTACGCGTGTAAGTACGCTCTGCATGCTGTTCTGTACTTTCACGTCCCTCATCTTCCACTAAAAAGAATAATTTTCCCCCATAGCTTTTGGCGGCATGAATCACCGCACCATAACCTGTGTACTCATAGGCATGTTCATCTTCTTTTCCGTCTAACGAACGTCTTCTAAGTACGGCTGTGGATTCCTCATATCCCGAAACACTTCCCTGTCTTTGATAAATGTACACATTTTCATCATGAAAGGTCAGACAATATGCCGGAGAAACAGCTCCGATTTCAAACAGCCTTTTTCTATATGAACCGTCCGGTGCAACCTGCTCAAGATAGGATAAGCCGTCAGTATCATCATTGTAAATCACATAAACCATGCCATTATAATAATAAATTTGCTGTGCATTATATTTTTTGCTTAAATACGCATTGCAATTTTCATCTGTATGACTGCATTCTGCCTTTGAACATAACGGAATTGTGTTTTTAGTTTCATTATCAAGATAGCATATTCTGTTTGTCCCCGCCTCAATTTGTTCTATACAGTAATATCCATTTTCACATTTTGTAATATACCGCCCAAAGATATTCCAATACGGCTGGTCATCTTCAGTTGAAGGATTCAGTGTAACCGAAGTCTGCTTTTGGGTACATCCAGTGGCAAATA
The DNA here is from genome assembly GCF_040095895.1 of Lachnospira intestinalis. Taxonomy (NCBI): domain Bacteria; kingdom Bacillati; phylum Bacillota; class Clostridia; order Lachnospirales; family Lachnospiraceae; genus Lachnospira; species Lachnospira intestinalis. The sequence continues at coordinate 49,099 of NZ_JBBMFS010000012.1, read as the reverse complement.
TGCTTGTAAATAATAAAATTGTAACTGTGAGTATGATATATCTTTTTTTCATGGTAGTCACCCGCTTTCACTATGCCGCTACTCCATTTCTAATAAATATAACTCTAAATATGCCGGTGTATCAGAGGTTTCATATTTTTGACGTATGCCAAAATATTGTGTATGCTCTGTTCCGTCAACTTCCGTTATATCTGCCTGAATCACTGCACTTTCCAAATCTTTTTTATAATCGTTATAATATTTTTCTATTTCTCCGTTACTTTGTACGGCTATACAAAAAAATAAATAAACAGTCTGCTCTGATTCTCCTTCAATTTCAACAGACGGTTGATACATCGCTTCTAACTCATCTGTTGAAAATGAAAATTCATTTTTTGATAATCCGCCAGCAAAGTTATACAGTGTATACACAACCTTCTGAGTGGTTTTTTTTTCAATAATTTCAGGTATTTGAATATTATTGCCGCAAATTAAATACTCTGTTGTAATTTCATTTTCATCAGTTACTTTTTTGTCATAAGAAGCTTTATAGCCTTTTAACATAAATTCTTTTACTTTTTCTTCGGATATGACTTTTTTATCCATTGCCAGATATTTTATCTGATATTGTAAATATTGTTCCTGTATGTAAGTTATCCCGTCTTTATGTGTTTTTTCTATTCTCAGCGGTTCCTGTCTTTTTGTTTCTGTCGATACTGTACTCTCCTGCTTATCTGCATTTTTCGTTTCCCGTATCCCACACCCTGTTATAGAAAATACCAATGCCAGCACTATTCCAATGATATATATTTTTTTCATAATTCCACCTCCAATATAACGGCACAGTTCTTACTCCATTGCCTTCCATTCCCACTCACCCGGCAATGATTTATTAATATAACTGTATTCTGAATTTCCCCCGCTTATTTTTTGAATGACCGTCTGCGCAAATAAATAATTGCCGTCACCAAAATAAATCCGCTGTGTCTTTTCCCCTGAAATTTGCTGAATCATATTACCGTTTGTATCAATTACAAAACACTGTTTTTCAACTTCTTTTCCCATTCTTTTTGAAATTGATGCCCACGCACTGTTATCCATATAAATGTATTGTCCGTCAAATGAAATTTCCGGCATTTGATTCTTTTCATCTGCCTCTATAAGCAGCTTCTGTTCTTTAGTATTAATATCATAACTATACAATCCCTTCTCTTTTACAAAATAAAAAAGCTTGTTTGTATTTTCATCTATGCAATACCCCGTAACTTCCTGTTCCAGCACTCTGCCCGCTTCCATTGTATCCGTCCGGTATACATACAGTCCCTTATATGCCTGATTTAATACCACCTTATCATTTACGTTTTGTTTCTGTACATCCGATATAATAAAAAACAACTGATTTCCATAACATTTTGCCTGCATAATGGCACAGCTTGCTCCCGTATACTGTGCAACGACCGCCTGTTCTTTTCCGTCTAAGGAGTATCTGGTAATCGTTTCTGCATATTCTTCTTCCATTCCCAAATGTTGATTCATATTGTATACATAAACATAATCATTATGAAATACAAGATTTGTTCCTGTATCTCCCTGCCCATACTGGTATACTTGTACTATCTTTTCCCGCTGTGCGCCATCGGGTGAAAAACGTACCAAAAATCCTTCACTGTTTAATAAATATAATGAATCTTTATAATAATAAACCGTCTGCATCAAATATCCGGTACCTTTTTGTGTTCCAACATACGCATTGCAGTCTGTCGTATTATGCTGACAATTCGGCAAGGCACATAACGGATAGCTTTCCTGTGTTTCTTCATCAAAAAACATCAAGTAACTGTCACCATTGTCCATATAATAGTAACCACCTTCGCCTTTTGCAAAATTATGTGCCACCGTTCCCCAATAGCTCTGCGAATCATTTTCTGTTTCCTGCACGGTCTGAATTTCAAGCTGCTTTGCCTGATTTAAATCACTGCTTTGCGGCTGTTCACTTTGATTTTTTGCAGTACACGCACTGCACATAAGACATACTGTGAACACTAGACCTATTAATTTTTTTCTCATATACCCACCCCTCTTTATGGCTGTAAAACTCATATTCCATATTCATTTTACAGCCACAAAAAACACCTTTGTATTTAAAAGTTCTTTCTATTCATATAACGTAATTGCACTGTGATTACCATCATCGTCCCATGCATTGCAGTTTGCGTATGCACTGTCAAAACCGAAATCCATTTCTCCCCTTCATTTAACTATACTTAACCATTCCCACCATTTGCAGAATGAACACGCTCATCATCGCCATATTGATACTGTATCTATATGACGGTAATTTCATCCATGCAAAAAGACATGACAGTATCACCCCTATGATACTGTATACGGCGCTTTTGCAACGATATGCCCTTTTTTCATGTTCGTTTAACGGATTATTACCATTCTGCACCGGTGATAACCAAATAATCATGCCACACATGATACATAGATGTACTATACAAAATATACTGTTCATCTTAATATTTTGTATTAAAAACAGGTTTATCGTAACGAATACTGTTGACAATATCGTACATCTTAATCTTGTGTCTGCATGATAGCCCCCTGCATATCTCCTGACTGTTGAAAATGTAACTAGAAATACTGCCGTTTCACAAAACATATGCATTCCAAATCCAATTATCAGAAATAATGCAATATGTCCTAATGATATAACTGTCTGCTTAATTCCGTAAGTTACTATTTCCCTTTCTTCCGGTAAAATAATCTCATATTCAACCAAAATGTCGCTAACTGTTTTTCCCCTAATCACGTTTACTTCCCTGATACTTTTTTAACTGCTTAACCGTCTCCGGTATCTGTGGCTGATACATTAAAAAAGTACACGCGGAATTTGCGTCCTTTTTCGCTGTTTCCTTAGAAATTTTTGCAATTCCCGTCAATACTGCTTCTGTCACTTTTTTCATAACTGCTTACCCCTTTCTGTTACTTTCCCCTGTTTCTATCCTTACATTAACATGGGATTTTTCAAAATCAAGCAATGTTGGTTTATTCTGCAAAATGTTGGTTTATTCGGTAAAATTTTTACATTAATAAAGAATTAATCTGACAACAAATTCCCCATTTTGCGTATCAAAATCTATTACCCCATGATATTGTTCTACAATTTTTTTAATATGCTCCAGTCCGATTCCATGCCGACTTTTATTCTGTTTTGTTGTTTCAAATACATCTTCCCTCCTCTTTAAAACGCCGCGATATGGATTCTTCACCTTTATGACCATTTTATTTTCATGCTGGCGCATAACAAATTCAATCGATGCATTTTCAATATCTTTGGCTGCCCGAATGGCATTATCCAGTAAATTTCCGGTAATGGTACACAAATCGACATCATTCCACCGGGTGTTTTTTGCGATTGCAACTTCTGTATTTATACAAATTCCCTGTCTTTTAGCTTCTTCATATTTATAAGAAATCAGCGCATCCAATGATACATTTCCCGTTGAAATCCGATACCCCCCGTTATCGGACATATCTAAAAAACGTTGTACATAGTTTATGACTTCTTTATCCTGATTTTGTTCCGCCAAAAGGTATATAACCCCAAAATGATTTTTCAAATCATGTCTTAATGCCCGTGTATTTTCAAAAAGCTCCTCATAATGGTAAAGCTGCTGTTCGTAATTCCTGTTCTGCTCTTCTATTTTATTTTCCTTTATCTTTTCAGCCATGAACTGCGACAATACATCATATAGATAAAAAACAATAAGATTCATCAACAGTAACAATACAAAACTCACACCCGTAATCAGATTATATTTTTCCGGCAGCATACAAAGCACCGCCGCAATATAAATTGAAAATACAGGCAGTAACAGCAGCAATACCCAATACATTCCCGGTATTTCTTCTCCCTGACCGGTCCGTTTTATTTTCTCGGTTCCAAGTACAATCGGAAAACAGGAAATATTTGCAATAAAATACTGAATCATCGTGTAATCTTCCATATTCTGACTGGTAAGCTCCGGCATGACATTTACCGATACAAGCACTGCTATTGCCTCTGTACAGATTGATAAACCCAACTGTACCATGACATAAAACATTCTTTTACGGAATGTTGCCTGATATATGTATGTAACCGCCATTAAACTGACAATGTTTACCGCTAACGTAACGACCGGTACACAAATTTGAATATATACGATTGAATTTATTACATAATATATCAGATATACAAAAAATACACATTTCTTATTGATTTTATATTTGGTAAAAAATATATTATAAAACCGATATATTAAATACACTCTGAATATATTGGTAATTAAATATCCTGCTGTTCCCATATCCTGTCCCTAATCCATAAATTTTAAATACGTTCTCTGCGCCTCTTTCTGATAACTCCGGCTTGTATAATATATCTTTCCGTTACTCATCTGTATCCTGTCTTTATGAAACTGCCGGATATATTCCATATTGAGGATAACCGCCTGATTTATCTTTAAAAATCCGTGATGTCTGACCTGTTCTTCTATCTGCTCCATTGTTGCCCTGAACCGTTCTTCGCCCTCTGTTGTTGTCATGAGAATATATCTTTTATCAGTTTCAAAGGAAATAATTCTGCCAACGCTGACTGCATAAACCTGATAAGATTTCCTATAATAAAATTTATGCTTACGGACAGTCCATTTTCCATATGCCATTGCAATACATTCACGCACTTTAGCTTCATTTAACGGCTTTGCTAAAAAATTTAGCGGCTGAAAATCAAACAATTCGCGCTCATATCCTTCTTTTCCAGTCATATATACAATCTGCATCGTATCATTATGATCTTCTTTCCGGATTTTCCTGCTGATATCTATTCCTGTCATATCCCCCAGTTCAATATCCAAAAATAGTAAATCCACATTATTTTTTGCCATATATTCCATCAACTGTCCACCGGAATAAAATCCCTTTACTGTCTGTATCTGTTTCATGGACTGCTGTTCCGCAATTTGAACAAGCTGTGCTGTAATTTCTTTCATATCATCGCAAACTGCAATATTAAACACGCTAATCTCCATTTCTGAGCGACTTTTTGCGAAGAAGCGATTTCTCATCTGCTATCATAGGTGTTTGCTTTCGTTCGGAAGCAAACATCTGTGTGAAAAATCAGCACATCAGTGTGATTTTTCGCACTATTCCTCCGCAAATCACGAACTTTTTCTTTATTTTACTATTTTGTTACCGGATATACAATAGTCATGTCCTACTTTGCAGATATATGACGTACTTTGCAATTTTTAATTCTTTTAATTTTTATATTTAACTTATCATATATATTAAAGATATAAAATCAGACTGCCGCTTTCCGATTTATTGAAGGCATTCAATATATCCCTCACGCTCCGGCGGCAGTCTTTTCATATTACGCAATTCTTTATTTTATTCTTTATGGCTTTGCTCTATTGCTTCTATTTCTTCTGATTCCACAAACGTTCTGCTGTCGGCTTCCAGTTTTCCGCATAAGATTCGCATTTATCACACAAATGGTCTACGGATTCCATATCCTGATAATCGGTGTTGACAGCGCCTGTTTCTTTAACCATCTGACGGAGTTTTTCCGGATTTTCAAGCATCGGACATGGACGCAAATGATTGTCATTAAACGGCTGGTTGTCATGATATGCCTGAAAAATCGGACTCTTTAATGCTTCAAGCAGTGTGCAGTCATGAATATTTACATTTGAATAATGAATAAATACACATGGCTCTACATCGCCCTTTGCATTGATATGTAAGTACCGTCTGCCGCCTGCAATACAGCCGCCAACAAACTGACCATCATTCTGGAAATCCATCCCGAAAATTGCCTTTGTTTCACGGAAATGACGGATTCTCTTATACATTTCCTCACGCTGCTGTGGTGTCGGCAGTAATTCCGGCACTGCGGAATTGCCAACCGGCATATAATGGAAATACCATACAAATAACGCGCCGCTTTCAATCATCATATCATAAAAAGCTTCGCTGCTGATATCTTCAAAATTCCTGCTTGTGTAGCAGGTTGAAATACCAAACGGCAGTTTGTGGGACTTTAACAGTTTCATTGCGTGCTGAACCTTCTGGAATACACCGTCACCACGGCGTCCGTCATTGGCATCTTCAAAGCCTTCCAGACTGATTGCCGGTACAAAATTCTTTACACGAAGCATTTCCTGACAAAATTCTTCATCAATTAATGTACCGTTTGTAAATGAAAGGAACTCACAATCCGGGTTCATTTCACAAATCTTGATTAAATCCTGTTTACGAACCAGCGGCTCACCACCGGTGTAAATGTACATATAAGTACCGAGTTTTTTGCCCTGCTTTACAATGGAATCAATCGTTTCAAGGCTTAAATTCAACTGATGTCCGTACTCTGCAGCCCAGCATCCTGTACAATGCAGATTGCAGGCTGATGTCGGATCAAGCAGAATTGCCCACGGAATATTACAGTTATTTTCCTGTGAAAGCTGGTCCTGTAACGCACTTCCGTTCAAACTTGCATTAAAAATAAAGTTCTGGAAGAACGCTTTTCTTACACCCGGGTCTAATTCATAAAGTCGTAAAATCAACTCATACCAGTTGCCTTTTTCCTGTATTACCTTACGAATCATATTACGCTGTCCTTCGTACCAGCCCTGCGGTGCAAACCGGTCAACCATTTCCATCAACTTTGGAATATTTTCTTCCGGGTCTTTTTCCAGATATTTTAATGCCTGTTTAATACCAAAATCCTGCATTCCCTTTTGTAATTTGTTCGCCATAGTAATCTCTCCATTTCTTCAGTCTCGATATGCGTTAAATTTTACTTTGAAATGAAACAATTTACATTAGACACAACGACATTTTTGTAACAATTTAGGACAAATTTAAAAATTGTTACATTTTGGGACATTTTGGGAAATGTGTGGCTTTTCTATAAACGTTCCCGGCACAAGCATATTTCAAAATTAAATGGATTGGGTAAAAATGAACTTAAAAAACGGATAACAGCTACCCGTTATCCGTTTCTACATATTTTATTAATGCGCCGATGCTCGACTGCAACATTTTAATAAATAATTCCGGCTCTGTACATTCTTTTTCCGACAGCCAGCGCTCCAGCGCCGCAATAAATGCATCCGAATAAAAATTGATGCAGAATTCTTCATATTGCGGGTCTGCCAGAATATTTTTTACAACCATTTTTAACAATGGCTTTAACGTTTCCCTGAAATGTTCTACAAAAGAATTCTGCCCTTCAATCTGCAGTGCCTTTCTGTAAAATGACTGGTTTTCGTAAAAATACTGACAGCTGTCCTCCAAAAAACGCCACGACCAGTTTGGCAGATTGTAGTCCCGGACATGGACAGCCTGAAAAAATTCCACATCAAAAATCCAGTTCACCAAATCATATTTATCTTTAAAATGATAGTAAAAGCTTTTCCGGTTCATGCCGCATTTTTCACAAATGTCGGAAACACTGATTTTAGAAAACGGTATCTGCTCCATTAATTCTTTCATTGCCATTGCAAGCGCTTTCTTGGTAATATTAGAATCTGGCATTTCAGATACAACCCCCCTTCCTCTTTTTCGCACTGTATTATATTATATACAATTCAGACACACTTTTCAATTGTGAATTTGGTACGATAAAAGGTTCTATACTGCTAATACTGATATTTACCAAAGTTCTACAATGGCACGCACACCTTTATTGGTATCTGTAAAACCGACAACGTGTCTGTCTTCATGCTGGATATACACGCCGGTAATTTCTTCTCCGTAAAGAATTTCCTTCTTATATGAAATGCGGATATGATTCTTTTCGCCTTCTTCATAAATCTGCTGCGGTAGAAGCTCTCCGGCGGCATCTAAATAGGCTAAGTTGTGCATATGCATATTGGAATCAATATCCCGGCGCAGTACTGTATAGCGTTGTTTTACTGCATTTTCCGTATCAAAAAAATCTTTTGGATATGACATATTTTCGAGCTCTTCTTCAAATGCCTGACTCTGCGGCTCCCCCTGATATTTTTCAATCAATTCCTGTGTAAGCCGCAAAGGTCTACGCTTTACAATGTCAATCAAAACCCAGCGTGATGTTGCCCGCGCAAGCTTTTCTCCCTGCGTGTCAAACAATTCAAAATCCCTGTACGCACAGGCGATATTGTGATTTCTTGACCATGTGTATGCCGTGATTTCATCCCGGTAATGCGGACGCTTGATAATCTCAATTTTCCAGTCCAAAACAACCCACGCCTGTCCGGTCCGCTCCACTGAATCCAGTCCGTATCCGACCGAATCCGAATGTAATCCTCCAATATCTTCCATCATTGTCATCAATGCCCTGTTCGTTGCATTGCCTTTGATATCAACGTCTTCAAGACCTATCTGGTAGTTGTGTTTATACTTCATGCAAATCCCCACTTCCCAGCCATACCGCAGTCCGGCTGATTATTTTCATTTAGAAAGTATAACATAATTGGGGAATTTTTGCGACTATGATGTTATGCTTTTCTACTATTATTCCCCCTTCCCCGTCCTATGGAATTTCCCCGTAATCGTTACTACTTCCACGCGGATTACCATTGTCTTTTCAATGGCTTTTTCAAGCATTTCAAATGGAATATCTGTGTAATGTCTCATGATTTTTTCCAAATATGTCCGCTTTTGTGTAGCATCTGCAATTGCTGCATTTCCCGTACCGCAGACACTTTCATAATCCATGTAACTGTTGCAGGCAACAGAACTGATCCTTGCTTCCTCATGGACGTCCATTTCAAAAGCAACCCTGCCGTCTTTTTCTATGAGTTCTTTTTTCGTTCCCGCATTTGCCCCGTGAAAATACAAATAGATTTTATTTCCTTCTCTTTCATATCCGAAATTCATCGGTACAAGATACGGATATCCGTCATGATTCATTGCAAGGCGGCAAACCTTACATTGGTCTAATACTGCACAGATTTCTTCGATACTTTTCATTTCATTTTGTGTTCTACGCATCCTTTTTTCTCTCACAAATTCCGATTAAGATTTTTTTCCTTAAGATTTTCCTCACGCTTGTCGTCAAATACAACCGACGCATTGTCAAGAAATTCCTTCTTCCAATTTCGGAGCAGATTTGGCTGAATATTATTTTCAACTGCCAGGGTATTGATATCCTTCTCACCCTTTAACAGTTCGATAACAAGGTCTGATTTGAATTTTGCGCTAAAATTTCTTCTTTTTCTGGACATGATTTTGAATCCTCTCTTTCATACTGATTGTAGTATATCAGATTCATTAAAATCTGTCCGAAAAAGTGTCTTAATTTATGAGACCATTATATGTTCCTTTTGACAACTTTTCTTGTACAACTGCACAGATTTTTAATACCGTGCCTTCAGCTTTTCAAATGCCTTAAATGAGCGCTGAATCATTGCTTCATCCACACAGTACGAAATTCTTACAAATCCCGGACAACCAAAATCCGTTGCCGATACAAGCAGTAAATCTTCTTCCTTTGCCTTTTCACAAAAAGCATCGGCATCGTCTTCCAGCGCTTTTACAAACATATAAAATGCACCGTCCGGCTTAAAGCACTCATATCCTAATTCCGTCAGTCCCTGATACAATAAATCACGGTTCTTCTTATACAGATTCACATCACCTGTATTGCCGATACACTTCACAAGCATTTTCTGGAACAGACTTGGTGCACATACATAACCTAAAGCCCTGCCCGCTCCGCAGATTGCCGCATACACTTCACGACTTTCGTATGCTTCGTCCGGCACCAGCACAAATCCAATTCGCTCACCCGGAAGTGACAGGGATTTGCTGTAAGAATAGCATACCAGTGTATCATTATAATATTTTGTGACATATGGCACTTCTACACCGTCATATACAATTTCACGATACGGTTCATCCGTAATAATAAAAATGTGTGTTCCGAATTCCTTGGATTTTTTCGTAAGCAGCTCTGCCAGCTTCTGTATGGTCTGCTCAGAATAAACCGCACCGGATGGATTGTTTGGAGAATTAATAATTACACCTTTTGTATGTATATTTAAACGTGCTTCTAACGCATCAAAATCAATCTGGAAATTCTTTGTATCCGGCGGTACAATTGTAAGCTTTGCGCCTGCCGCCTGCACAAATACCTGATATTCAGGGAAGAACGGTGCAATCGTGATAAATTCGTCTTCACTATCCGTTGTAAGTGCCTTAAAACACAGTGAGAGTGATGCAGCCGCTCCCATTGTCATATAAAAATTATCGGCTTTAAATGCTGTCTGATACGTTTTATTCAGATAGTCTGCAACTGCCTGTCTGGTTTCTAAATCGCCCTGTGCAGACGTATAGCCGTGCAGATGTACACTGTCTAATTCCTTTGTCAGCTCCCGGATTGTTTCATTGACACATTCCGGTGCCGGAACAGTCGGATTACCAAGGCTGAAATCATAAACATTTTCCGTGCCGATTTCCGCCGCTCTCTTTTTTCCGTATTCAAATAATTCTCTGATAGCAGAACGCTTACTGCCAAGTTCATACATTTTCTCTGATACTATCATACTAATCCTCATTTCTGCGAACATTTTAATGCCGGAGAAATCGCGAACTGATGCAATTCAGTTCTGCAATAAAAAGATATTTGTGCTGCCGCGGCACAAATATCTGTGTGAACAATCTTTGATTTAAGGATTGTTCACACAAACCTCCCCATACATGTAATAATTATACATGAGATTATAACACTTTCCGGTATGAAATGTATACAACTTTTTCACTAATACAACATCTACTACGATTCTGCTTTTTTCTGATTTTCTGTATTTTCATTGTGTTCCGCTACTTCATGTCCTGTGATTTTTCCCTCGGCAATATGATAAATCTCATCAGACAGGAGATTCAGCTCCTCTGCATCATGACAGGCAAGAATAATGATTGAACCGTTATCACGCAGCTTCCACAAAATCTCCCGCACCTTTAAAGCCCCGGATTCATCGAGGGCGTTAATCGGCTCATCTAAAATCACAATATCCGGCTTTTCCATAATTGCCGCTGCAATACCAAGCCTTTGCTTCATACCGAGAGAATATTTACGGTATGTACGCTTATCATCCGGGTCGAGTCCGACCTCCGCCAGTGTTTCACGGATTTCATCTTCACCAATCCGATTTTGAATTGAAGCAAGCATTTCCAGATTCTTATAACCTGTATAATTTCCCAAAAAGGACGGATTTTCAATTAAAATCCCGATACTTCTCGGAAATGAAATATCCTTGCCGAGAATTTCACCATCAATATTAATCGTTCCGCTGTTTGGAATAATCAGCCCCGATATGGCACGCATCAGCATGGTTTTACCGGAACCGTTCTTACCCTTTAATCCGTAAATTTTTCCGCTTTCAAATGTAACCGTAATATCCTGTAAAATCGGCACCTTTTTAATTGTCTTGCATAAATTTTGTATTTCAATTTTCATTCTGCTCCTCCATTTCCGGCATCCCATCTGCCGCATCATCTCTTTTTTAAAATATCCATTCTATCAAAATAAATCTTACCGATAATAATCGAAATAACCGCCACTGCCACAGAAATTCCTATCGAAAGTCCTGTATTGACACCCCCGTCCACACAACAGGCATTTCTTAACATCATAAATGAATTTCCCTGCAAAAACGGTACTGTATAATATGCCGCTGCCGTGAGCAGTGCAACATTTACAATATATGCAATAACCGGACTGATAACCAGCGCCAGCATCATCTGGAATAATGCCATTCCTACAGACGTAACCAAAGGAAGCCAGCAGACGGTATGCCGCAGTACCTGTAAATCTACCGGTACATCATTGACCGCCGCCGGGATTCCACAGACCGTCTGTACAATCTCCGGTGTAAGCGCCGTTGTCAGTGAACCGCCGGTAATCATACAGATAAGAACCGCCGAAAGATAAACTGCTGCATAAAATCCAATAACTGTGATGACACACCACACACATTTACTCAGCCACCAGAATACTCTTTTCTGTGTCCGCACGAGAATATTTTTTCCAACCCCCAGTAAGTCTTTTAAAATGTAATCCCCTATCATATAAGAAAGATAGAGCTGTAACATCATATATTCTGTCGGAATCATAAACTCTGCACCGTTTATCGGATTGTATATTTCTTTTCCCCTGAAAAAATACAACAGCATATCGCCCAGCGTAAAATTCATTGATGATATCTTTCCCCTGTCCAGCGCATGAAAACATGTTGTTACATAAAACATCGCCAGGACGCACCCTAAAAGAATAGCAATGACATATCGCTGATATTTATATAAAATACCCTGTTTGATATCCATTTGTACTTCCTGTATAAACAGCTTCATTCCAATCTCCTTTCCGCAGGCATCACACTAATCTCCATTTCTAATTATAAATATCTTTTTTTAACAAATCCTTTTTGCAGAACAAAATGTAAGTGATCATCAACAGTCCCGCAAGCACCAGTACCGGGTAGATAAAATTTGAAAACACCCGGATATGCTTTTCGCTGATTACAACGGCATTCATGGTAACTCTGCCGTTAAAAACCAAGCCCCGGTACATTTCTTCTGCGGCATACAAAAGCATGACAATATATCCGCCGACCGGTGATTCAAAGACCCACCAGAAAAATAACATCAATACACACACAATCATTAATGCCGTAAACACCGCCGTAAAGCAGCCTGCCGCCACCAGTATCACAGACGGATGATATACCGTATCCACGCCGCCGTAAATATACACATAGCTTGTCTGCGCACTCCAGTTCCATATAACATCCGTAAAACAAAACGGTATCAGACAGATCAGCACTGTTAAATATACGGAAACCGCCAAAATAATCTTTGTAAGCTTTACACACATTTTCAGCCATACCTGCTTTAACTGTGTCTGCCGGATAATAATTCCGTACCGGTAACAGCCCTTAAAAAAATAAACCATTGTAAACGGAATAAATATTACCGCCATTTGATACAGACATGTCTGCATGCCCGCACCAATAATGTCATACACGCATTTGACATTTTCCGTTCTGTATTGTATGTGGTAATAAAATATATATTCAAAAAATACCACCACAACCGGACTTATCAGCGCAATCGCAAGAACGCACCCCTTATTTGCTTTTAAAAACTCTTTCATCTACAACCCTTCATCTTTCTTCTGCCTCCAGAAATACACTCCGCCAAAAAGCACTGTCAGACACACACATTCCAATACAACCGGTCCGAATCTTAACGCATTGATTCTTGTCATATCCATAATAATGATTGGACTATACTTCGCCTTTTTAATAAATGAAAGCATCATATATGAAAAATAGTTCAGTAAGAACGGAAACAATGTTATTAAAAAGCGGTTATTGACCCATGTTGACAATAACAATGCCAGGGAAACAAAAATAAACTGATAGAAAAAAATTAATATCAGATACAATACCATAAATATGTACGGGTGTGTGTAAAAAATATCTCCCCACAGCGCAATTCCATTCCCTGCATAACACCCCAGCGCTGCCACCGGTTTTAAGGACGGAAGCACCATCATATTGGCAATCAGATTCACAACAAGCGGAATTGTCGCCACAAGTCCGCCCGCGGTACAGCTTACAATATACTTTGCGGCATAATAATATTTCTTGTTGGTTCTTGTATACAGATTTTTAACATATCCCGAATTATGGTCTGCGCAAAATGTCGTTGCATAGGCAAATACCGCCAGTATCGGAAGTATCAGATAATAAATCTGGCGGTACACCAGCGGCGGTCCTGCCATTCCGAAATAACTGCTGAATACCCCATACGGTTCCGATATGCCTTTGGGCGAGTACGCATCTAAAATGTGCATGGACTCCTGCAAACCGACCATTACAAACTGTGTCATCGTCAATATCAATCCGATTCCCATGCTGATATAAAATGTCACCGAACGGAACAATCTTTGAAATTCTATTTTTAATACTGCCTTCATGTTCCTTCCTCCCCTATCTTAAATTCAATCATTCTCTGAACCGGATAAACCGCCTGCACAATCTGGAATGTATTATTCTTTACAAACCGCGGATATTCACTGTCACTGACCATTCCCAGTCCGATTGTATAGGCCGCCAAACATTCACATTCTTCTCCTGCGGCAAGCGTATTCTCCTGCGCATAATGCGTACCTAAACCATTGGTCCACCCGTCCGGATATGAATTAACTGCCAGCTTTAACATATACTGCCAGATATTAATTTCCGAATCCCCTGTATTTTTAATTCTGAACTTAATAACAAGCTGCCGTACACGACCTTTTTTCTTTTTTACCTGAAAATCCTGTCCGCCGAATTCATCCCGCATACAGGCTTCCAGTTCCTCACCCTCTAAAATTCTTGCCGTATCCGCACAAACCGACACACTGTTATCCAGCGGCATCCATTCACCCGGCGCATACACTTCTTTTGTCCGCTGCGGAAACCTTTTATTGACGTTGATTACCGCGGCTATTACCACAAACACCAGCACCAATACTATGCCAATTCCAATCCACTTCTTTTTTTTCATACGCACCTCCTACATTTCTTCCCCTATTTTATTTCAAATTCAATGACTCTTACGATAATGCCTCGTCTTTTTTTACCTGCCAGAAATACAGCAGACTGGTAACTGCCACTAATAATACCCCCTCGGCAAATACCTCCCGAAATTCCAATGACCGGATATTCGTCATATCAAATATCACAATCGGACTCAGACGATACTTTCGTATATTGACTACCAGCATGTGAAAAAAATAATTTAATAAAAACGGAAGTATCACAACCAAAAATCTGTTTGTCACCCGTCTTGACAAAATCAATGCTACATTCACAAATATAAACTGATAGAAAAAAATCAGCAGTATGTATAATAAAATAAATAAATACGGATTCGTATACAAAACATCTGACCATAATCCGATTCCATAAGGATAGATTGCCATTGAAGCCATTGGTTCTATCGCCGGGAGCATCATCAGATTCCATAAAAAGTTCGCAGCAATCGGCGCGGTTACGGCAATTCCGCCTGCAATACCGCTTACAATATACTTTGCTGTGTAATAATCCTGTCTTTTACTTCTGATATACAGATTTTTAACATACCCTGAAGCTTTATCCCCACAGAGTGTTACCGCATGTGCCATAACCGCCAGAATCGGGGCAATCGTATAATAAATCTGCCGATAGACCAACGGTGGACCTGCCAGTCCGAAAAAACTTTCAAATGCACTATACGGCGTACTTACCTCCGAAGGAATATATCCGTCAACAATATTTACCGCCATTGGAAGCCCCACTTCTATCCATTGCAGTGTCGTAATAAGTAATCCAATTCCAAGACTTAAATAAAACATTTTGGAATGAAATACTCTTTTAAATTCCATTTTAATTAGTTTCTTCACGTTTATTCCCCTATCTTAAATTCAATCATTTTGATGACCGGATATGCCGATTTCACAAGACGAATTGTATTGTTTTTTATAAATGTGTCATACTCCTTATCGTCTACATCCCCTCTTGATAACGCTATGGAAATCACACCTTCAGCTTCCTCCTGCGGTTCAATCTGTTCTACTGGAAAATAGTATTCATCTATTCCGTTGGCACAGCCGGCAGGATACGCTTCAAAA
Organism: Lachnospira intestinalis; assembly: GCF_040095895.1. Lineage (NCBI taxonomy): Bacteria > Bacillati > Bacillota > Clostridia > Lachnospirales > Lachnospiraceae > Lachnospira > Lachnospira intestinalis. Next base: position 33,426 of record NZ_JBBMFS010000012.1, on the reverse strand, counting down.
TGCACTTGATGAACCAGCCTGCTGACCCTTAATGTATCATCTCCTACATTTCTTATTTTAAGCTTCATAAAGATTTCTCTCTCTTTATAACTCATTCCGATTATTTTTTCCCCGCCGAACTCTTCTTCATAATATTTCTCCATTTCCTCCCCTTTTAATATCTTTGCTTCAACAGCACATATTTCCGCTTTCCCTGTCGGCATCCACTCTCCCAGTCCGTATGCCTGGGTTGGTGCTTTGGGAAAACGGGAATTCAAATCGATATATCTGAAAATTCCAAGCAGGAAGACAAATGCCAGACCGATGAAGATGAGGTGTTTTTTCTTGTTTTTGCAAAATTTTTTCATCGCTCCTCATCTCCATATATACCGGAACCATTATCGGGACTCCACCAACATTCAAAATCATCTTGAACAAATCCCTTTGGCGATGCAGCTAAATATGCCGCTGTATATGCGTCATCTCCATATGTTTCATAAACCGTATTCCACATATACCATTCTTTATTTTTTCCAAATACATATGCCCTACGTCCACAATAACTGCCCGATGTGTTGTTATGTTCACTTGTTCCATATACTGTGACATAAAATTCTGATTCGTCACTGCTGGCATTAAAACATTTACACCAAGAGGACGTTGTATCATCTTTTCTTCTAAAATCCGAATGAACAGTATTGTCTCCTGAAAATGAAAAATACTCGTATGTATCTGAATTGTTATTAGCAAATACTTTCGTTCCTGTGCCGGCTACAATAAGCCCTAATAACACTGCCGCAAAACCTGTTGCAATTTGATTTACTTTTCCTGTTTTTTTCTTCATGTTAATTCTCCTATCTCTTTTACTGCTCATCTACCACTTTTCCGTTCTTTATATTCAGACAAATCAGTGGTTCTTCCTCTTGAACATTCCCTACTGCATATGTTTTAATATACACATTTTCTAATGTTGGAGTATCTGTAAATAAAACACCTTCGCTAGAAGAATATCCTTTTGATTGATACTTTGTCAGTCCCAGATATGCTACTGTTACAATTCTTTCTTCTCCCGGCTGTAACGAGGCAAAATTCCCATGCTTTGTTCCAACATAATCTGCATTGTAAACTTTTGAATATCCCTCTGATACTTTTGTAATTGTTCCATATTCATCATCATCATAAACATTGTACAATTCCAACTGACCCGCGTTAATATCCTGTTCTTCATTTGTTGTATTTTTTAAACGGATTCTGACAAACGGCCATATATACTCCCAGTCTTCGTTTTTCTTTACTGTATCAATATCTTCTCCCCCATTTTGACCTGAAAAATATGCCAGTTCTTCCTCGGTAAGCCCTGCTTCCTCTTTACTGTCGGCTAACAGCACATCTACCACTGATACTTCTATTCCACGGTATGTCGCCGTTTCATTCCTTGACAATAACCGATTTCCCTTTGATAACGGTGCTGCCTGTTCTCTTAACGATAAATGTGTTTTTTCTTCCGGTTCTTTAATTACAACATCTTTTTTTGCATATTCCGTTTCTGTTTCTTCTTCTGCCTGTATAGATTTTTCATTGACATCTGCAATACTCTGGCTGCTGCACCCGCTAATGCAGGTGCAGACTGTCAGACCAAGCAGAAGTATTCCTATACTTCGCTTTTTCATATAATCCGCTCTCCTCTTTTTACTACTCATTTACCACTTTTCCATTCTTGATATTCAGACAAATCAATGGCTCTTCCTCTTGAATATTTCCTATTGCATATGTTTTCATGTATACATTTTCCAATGTTGGGATATCTGTAAACAAAACACCTTCACTAGAAGAATATCCTTTTGATTGATACTTTCTCATTCCCAGATATGCTACTGTTACGATTCTTTCTTCTCCCGGCTGTAACGATACAAAATTTTCAAATGATGTTCCCTTATAATCTGCATTATACACTTTTGAATATCCCTCCGATACTTTTGTAACCTTTTTATATTCACCATCATCATAAACATTGTACAATTCCAGCTGCCCTGCACATATATCCTGTTCTTCATTCATCGTATTTTTTAAACGGATTCTAACAAACGGCCATGTATACTCCCAATTTTCGTGTTTTCGTGTTGTATCAATATCTTCACCGCCATTTTCTCCCGAAAAATATGCCAGTTCTTCCTCTGTAAGCCCTGCTTCCTCTTTACTGTCTGCCACCAGCACATCTACTACCGTGATTTCTATTCCACGGTATGTCGCAGTTTCATTCCTTGACAATAACCGGTTCCCCTTTGATAACGGTGCTGCCTGTTCTCTAAGTAAGGGTTTTGTTGAATCTTCCGGTTTTTTAATTACAACATCTTTTTTTTCGTCTTTTGTTTCTGTTTCTTCTTCTGCCTGTATAGATTTTTCATTAACATCTGCAATACTCTGGCTGCCGCACCCGCTAATGCAGGTGCAGACTGCCAGACCCAGCAGAAGTATTCCTATACTTCGCTTTTTCATAAATTTTCTTCTCCTATCGCTGTTCATCTCCGGTAATACCTGAGCCATTGTCCGGACTCCACCAGCAGTCAAAATCATCATAAATAGCCCCCTGTGGTGATGCAATCAGATATGCTGCCGTATAATCACAATCTCCATACGTTTCATATACTAAATTCCACATATACCAGGTAGTGTCTTCTGAAAAATAATATGACCTGCGTCCGCAGTAACTGCCGGAGGTATTATTATGTTCTGACGTTCCATACACCTGAATATAAAATCCCGCTTCACTGTTACTTGAATCATAGCAGTTGCACCAGCTTGAACTGGTATCGTCCTTTCTTCTAAAATCAGAACGTGAAGTATTTTCCCCTGAAAATGAAAAACACTCATAGGTATCACTGTTATTGTTGGCAAATGCTGTTACCCCCGTTCCCCCGATTGTGACTGCCAGCATCGCTGCTGTAATTGCTGCCAATATCTTATTGGACTTTTTAACTTTTGCATTTCTCATGCTTTCCTCCTCCTGCGGTTTCCCCTTCCGCTTTATTTTTATAGGCACTGCATACTTACTTTCCTGCCTATAATCCGATAATACCATGCCGTATTTTTTTGTAAATACCTTTGACCTGACGATGTAACGGATGACCGTTTTCATGTAACGGATGACAAAAAATGCCGCGCGAACATCATTCACGTGGCATTCCAATCATAAATACAATTTCTGTTTTATATTTTGTTTCACTCTTTTTTATACGTAATTCTGCATGATATTTTTGCAATACCTGTTCTACATTCCGGATTCCCCTTCCGTGATTGATTGAATTTTTTAGCGGCTGATGCAGACTTCTGCTGTTTTCAATTTCAAGATACCATTTCAGGGCATTTTCATATCCTTTAATGTGGATATACGGTTTTTCTGTTTTGACATATTCACAGGCTTCTACGGCATTATCAATGAGATTTCCCAGTAACACCCCCATATCCCCGTAATCAATATTTAATTTTTCAGGATATAACATTCTCACAGATACATCTATCTGATCCGATGCAATATTTTGCAGTTTATAGCTTAAAATCGAATTGATATAATTATTATTACAATACCGCTCCTCTTTTACGCTGCTAATCAGTCCCAGTGCGGTCTGGAGTTCTGCTTCAATTTGCTGTCTGTTTTCTCCCTCGTTCTGCATTGCCGCCAATATGCCGGACAGACGGTTTTTCATATCATGCCGGATATTCCGGATTGTATCCTGTCCCTGCTGTATTTTTTCATAAAAATATTCTGTATTTTCCAGTTCCTGCTGTATTTGCTGTTTTTCCGCATATAATTCCTGTAATCTGCTATACTGGCACTGAAATCCAAAGAACAGCAGACTTATGATAATAATTATAATCCAGATAAAACCGGCTGTCACTGCACTCATATCCATTCTGCGCTGTTGCTGCCTGAAAATATATGCTGCACAGTAAACCATCACTTCTGCTCCAAAAATAGTTGTGCTGGCATACTGTATTTTTTTCTTTTTCATCAAAGCGTATACGGCGCAAACTAAAATAATTTCTAAAATACACGTTACAACACAAGTTAATGACAACGTCATGATCTTCATTCTGCTGGGTGTATTCAGCTCGTCATGCAATGAATACTTGACGAATTGATACGAAAATACAGCTGCCGCCTGTCTTGCCGCAAATACATAAAAAATATAACTCATTCCCAAACTTAGTCTGCAAAAAACATTGCTGGTTTGTACATTCATACCCAGCAAAAGTACTGTCTGCAAAATGGTACATGGCAGATAAATATCCATGCAAACCGCTGTTTTTTCTTTATCCAGTACTATTGCTGCAAGTCTGACTACCACTGCCAGACTTGCGGCAATATAAAATATTTTGTCCTTTTTTCTTTCGTATCTGTTTAAAGAATGTATAAATGTATAATACAAAAGCACATAGGAAAATGCTTCAATTATACCCAGTCCCACTATTGCTTCCATTTTTACTGCCTGCTCTTACCTGTAAATTCTATTTCTGTATGCCTCATATTTTTCTTCAAAAGACTTCCTGTATTTTCTTGTTATATCAACGCTGTTTAATCCAATGCCGTGTACATTTTCATAATACACCGTCGCCTTATCAATCGTATGAATATATGCCATATTTTTATTCAAATCACAAAGTAATTTTTGACTATCTTTTCAAAAGTTCTTATATGCCGGTATAGCCTATTGTTACAGGCTTTTCCGGCATTTTTCATTGTGGAAGATACTCTCAAATCTTCTTATATCCCCGTATGTTTTTGTGTTCAAAAGTAGTATGTGGAGTAGTAAATTCTCCATTTACTACTATGCAATCAGCCGCTTCATTTCGGTTATTGACGTTTCGGAAGTTGTGTGTGCGTAATAGTTCAGCGTCATATTGATGTTGGAATGTCCCATGATGTATTGCAATGCTTTAGGGTTCATTCCCGCATTTGCTAACGTGGTGCAGAATGTGTGGCGTAAGGTGTGCGGTGTCATTACCTTTGGCAATGCGACCTTTTGCGTTTTGTTGTATTTCCTTACAAGCCCCCGGAACATACTTTCATAGTTGACTGCCACTTTTGGCAAGCCGTTCCGGTTAAGGAACAGAAACTTTGTGTAGCCCTCTAAAATAACAGGCTGTACATATTTCCGTTTATTTAGCACCCGTTGAAATGCTTCCAACACTTTTTCACTCATAGGAATAACCCGGTTGCCGCTTTTCGTCTTAGGCGTTTCCACATAGTAGCCCACATCTGCAATCTTCAAAAGTTGGTGGTCTACATTGATAAGCTGTTTGTCTAAGTCAATGTCAGCTTCCGTCAGTCCGCAGAGTTCCGAAATGCGAAGCCCTGTCCCTAACAGTATGATAATCTCGTCGTAGTATTTCTGATAGACTTTATCATGCTGTACAAAGGACAGAAAAGCCGCTTCCTGCGTAGGGGATAGAGGTTCCTTTGGTTCCGTATCATCTTCAAGGACTGTGTTCAACTGGAAGTCAAATGGATTTTTACGAATACAATCGTCCTGTATGGCTGTGTAAAAGGCAGCCTTTAAGGAACGCTTGTGGTTGTTGATAGTCTTGAAGCCGTAACCTTTTTCTTTCATGCGTAACGCCCATTCCTTTGCGTCGGAGAGCTTCACATTTTCAATCCGGCAGGCTCCAAGTTTATCCTCCTGCAAAATCCGCATGAGCTGTTTTCGCCCCTGCTTTGTACCATGCCGCACATTTGCCCGGTGGCGTATCTGCTTTGCGTAGAGTTGGCAGACCGTCATTTTCTTTCCGATATGGTCGATACCGTCGTCAAGGTCTTTTTGGATTTCTTTCTCTTTTTCCCTCAACGCTATATCGTCGCGCTTTCCTGCCGGGGTTTTGTCCGTAGGCACTAACTTCCAAGAATAAACAAACTGCGGTTTCCCAAAGGTATCTATATATTTGTAGGCATATCTCCCGTCTTTTCTCTGGCTCTCTCCGGTGCGGAGAATACGATTTTTATTATCCCGTCTTTTTTCCGACATCGTTATGCTCCTTTCCATAATGGAAAGAGCCTTGATATGCTTGACTACATTGTACCACATTCAAGGCTCGATTTCACTATTAGATTGCGTCCACCGTATCAATCATTTTTTCAAACTGCTTACGCTTAATCTGAATACGGTTTCCGTTCATCATTACCCAGTCCGGGACGGGATTTTCTTCTGCCAGTTTCCGCAGCTTGCTTTCTCCGATACGGAAATATTTTGCTGCTTCTTCTATGGTAAGAGTGTACTTTTCCCAAATCGGCACGTCGTTATTGTTCAATTTGTCGTCCCCCTTTCTTAATGGGTCAAAAATCAATCTGTAACATAGGCTTTAATCGGACGGCTATTAGCGTAACCTCATGGGACTTGCACCCCTCCGGCGGTCTGCCGAAGCCCTACCCATTGCCTGCGACGCTTCTAACGCTCGGACTATGGCTGTAAGGAAGTATCATTATGTATTCTGTGCGTTATCGCCCGCAGGCTGCTATCCCTGCTTTACGGTGTGGTATTTCTCGCTCGCTTTTCTGTTAAGAGAAAGGTCATGGCGTACCCGCCGCATGGCTCGGCACAAAAGGAACGTATCCGATTTGCCTTATGCTGCGTCGCCGTTCTATTGCGCCGCTTTCTTTATCAAAGAGCAGGGGGCTGTCTTGCGGTATGGAACGGAAAAGGGGAAAGAAGCGTTCCAATATCGCGTAGGTTATTCAGCCCGAAAAGTGAGGATAGCCCTCATCAGTCTTGCTTGCAGCCGTTCCCGAATATCCTCGTCAACGCCATAATAGACATTGCCGCGCTCGTCGTAGAGCTTCCGCATGGAAAGACTTGCTATGTAGCCGCTGAAATGCTGCAAGACCATTTTCATAGCGTCCGGGTCGCCTTTGCTCGCCGCCAAAATAACGGGATAGGGAACAAGGGCATTTTCCGGGTAGTCGTTTTGATTACCATTCGTTCCATTCATCAGCGTGTTCCTCCAAATATTTCTTTAACAGTTCAAAAGAGCTTGTCCGTCTGTACTGTATCGTGCTGCGCGACGTATTGAACATTTTTCCGATTTCCACGTCAGTCATGCCCTCGAAATAGTACAGAAGTATAGCAGTTCTCTTTTCTTCCGGCAGGGTGCGTATTGCTTCAAGCAATAACTTCGGGGTTATTTCTTTTCCTGCCATTTGATAAGTCGGCTCGGCTGTTTCAGCTTGAAAATATTTATCCGTAGTGTAAAGCTGCCGTTCCTCATGCAAGGCAAGGTCACAAAAAGAAACTTCCCGTTTCCTGCGTCGCCGGATTTCATCATGGGCGTTACAGGCTTCGTTGTGTAGCACCCGTTTACAGAAACTTTGAAAGACACATTGCTTCTGAAATTCTCTGCGATTAGGTTCCATGTAATCACCTCCTTTCTGCCGAAAGGCGGTAGTACCTCCCCTTTTCGCGGGATAATACAGACGACTTTTTTAAACGCCGGACGAAAGCGAAAATTTCTTTGAAAAATCTTCTGTAAAATGCAAAATGCGCCCATCTGCAAGGCGCAGACCGACGCATAGGAAATAACAGCAGTATTTAATTGATTTGATAGTTCATCTGTATAGTCGGACTTGTCCGGTGGGGGAGCTATACTTTTTTTAATGAATGTAACCTATGTATGCTGTATAGCAACAAAGAAATCCCCATAGCGGCAGCCCTCCTAAATGCCGCTAATTTATGTTAGCAGTAGACAAAAAGAAGCGGCGGCTCTAAAAATTAAAGCCACCGCTTCAAATGCGCGTGAAAATATGTCTGCGCTACGACGGCTTTTTTTCTTTTGCTGTCGTAGCGTAGAATTAGGAAGTGTGCATAAAAGACACTATTTTTTCAGTAGTGAGGAATCCAAATTACCAAAACTTGTTACTCCACACCGAATAAAACCTACCATATCAAGCTATTTGAATCAGAGTTCAATTCTTGCTTTTGATGGTTTATCTTCACAATAGATAACTTTAATCGTTGTTCCCTTGTCAGGAGTTTTGTTTCCTGCGCCAATCCATTTTTGGCAGGTGTAATCTTTGACGCCTATCGTGTATTTGACCTTGATAATATGTGGAAAAGCTGCACCATCCATAGCATGGGTACGGACAGGTTTACGATTTACTTTTAACCACCATTGTTTTGTAACTGAAATTACAGTTCCTGTTGTTTCCTTTTCCATAAGTTATACCTCCGATGTTAATTTAGAATGAGTAATTTTCTATTTAGATAGCTACATATTAAAGCAAACTGCCCTTTAATCCTTTTTTGAAAACCAATACAGCCCTTTCGGTTCCCCAAAATGACATTGTGACAAGGCGATAGCTTTCCTTTTCCATTTCCTCTATTTTGGCATTGATTTTCACTGTCGCATTTTCAATAGTAATTTCTTCTAATAATTCTGTCCTATACATCATATCTTTACCTCCATAATTATTAAATAGATGATACATATTTTCGGTTCAATCTTTTTGGTATTTACCAACCTTTTTTTCTAACTGCTTTTTTCTTCTTACCAACAGTCAATGTACCGGGTTCTTTCTTTTTATTTGCAAGAATAATCATAGAAATCAAGAAAGTCAAAACTATTGTAATGAAAGCGGGGAAAATGTGATAAGTATAACCATATTCCGCACCACAAGTAGGGTCTACTAAAATCATGCTTGCTTTAATCGGATAATAATTTAACAGTGTTCCTTCAAAAGTTCCAAAATATCCATACACAAAAGCTAGTGCAACTCCACCCAAAAAATTATTTGCCGAACAACAGAATATCAGAATAATCGGCAAGACTGAAATATAAATTCCTATATTCGCCCCAGTAACACGAATAAACATATTGAGTAGATTGCCAAAATGAACTCCCGGAAATCCGACAATAATATTGATTACTAATGCTATCACACAACCTATAAGACTAAAGCTGATTGTCAACAGCAATAGAATAAGTAATTTTCCAGAAAGTAACTGTTTATATGGAATAGGAATTGTTAATATATTCTTCATAGTATCGTCTGTATATTCCCTTGTTATGATATAACCTGCAATCAGTGCAATAATAATCGGAAAAAATAAGGTACAATTACTAATCATAACCTGTTGCATAAAATAGTCAAACGTCCATGTCGGTCCACCGTTGGCTGTGGAATAAAACAGTGACAGCAACGGAGAAAGTGTTGTCATAATAATTCCGGCTTTTATTACAGAATATCGTTTTAATTTTAAAAATTCAGTTTTTATTATATTTCTCATATCTTTTACCTCGTCCATTTTTTATAAAAGCGAATTATCAGCCACAAAGAAAGTACAACTGTAATTGCCATAATAAAAATTGTATGGAAAGTAGTTGGTACAATCGCATAGGCTTCCGGCAAAAGATTATCTTTTTGCAAATTATCCATCATTAAGCCGCTTGTCCAGTTCATAACACATATAACCGGAAAAGAATTTAAGAAAGCAATTTTGGCAGCACTTATAGATGTCCCAATCGTTCCCAGTATGCCCCAGTTAAAAATGGAATAAAAAAAAGCAAGCAGGATAGAAAGTAAAAAACTTTTGTTAAAGTAAATAATTAAAAATACAATCGGTAAAGAAGCTGCTACGATAAGAACTCCAAAAATAAGGCTCATAAATATCTTATAAGTCATACCGTAAACCATTCCTACATGAAACAATTTACAAAACAACGCAACAGACAATGTGCTTATCAGACAAAATGCAACGCTGAAAATAAAGAGCATAGAAATTTTTGCCATAATGAGTTGTGTATTTGTAACTGGAATTGTTCTAAGGTTTTTGGAAGTATCACAATCTCTTTCTATAAAAAACAAAATAGCGGCAATGATACCAATTAGACATGGAAGCAAAAAAACTAAACCATATCCCAACATCATTGTATAGACATAATCAAATCGGGTTTGAAGATAGTGTTCTGTTGTATCTGCACCAGTTCCCGCCTTTGCCATATATGCCAAAATCAACGGAAAAAATAACGACAATGACATCAGTGCATACAACAGTCTTTTTCGCTTTAATTTCCAAAATTCGCACTTAATCAGTTTAAGCAATTCCTTCGCCTCCTGTCACACGCTTGAAGTAATCTTCAAGACTTTCTTCACAAGTATGGGCTTCTGATACCTCCAATCCATTTTCTACAAAAGCAGTCACGATTTTTCCTACGGACAAATCAAGATTATGCAAGCGTAAATTGTGGTCGTCCTGTATAGAGAAATGACTCTCATGGAAAGTACGCTCTAAAATTCTTGCTGCCTGTGCGGTATCAGAAAGAGTAAATCGGATATGTTTGCTGCTTTTTTGTTCCAGTTCCGCAAGACTTTCTTCTTCCAATAGTGCGCCATGGTCGATAATTCCAATATCATCTGCTAGCAAAGAAATCTCCGAAAGGATATGACTGGAAATTAAAATTGTTTTTCCCTTTGTATCGCAAAGCTCGCGAATAAAAGAACGTACTTCTGCAATTCCAATCGGGTCAAGCCCATTGATAGGTTCATCTAAAATCAGAAGTTCAGGGTCGTGCATAACTGCAAGTGCAATCGCAAGCCGTTGTTTCATACCAAGAGAATACTGGGAAAACAGTTTTTTGTCTTTATAAGGCAATCCTACCAAATCCAATGTGTTTTTAATTGAATGACGGTTGGGTATGCCCCGTAAGGTAGCAAAAATTTGTAAGTTTTCCGTAGCAGTCAAATTAGGGTAAAAACCGGGTGACTCAATCAGACTACCGATACGGGGCAACAATTTCTTTTCATTCCCCTGCAAAGACTTTCCCCATATTTTAACTTCGCCGGAAGTTGGCTTTGTCAATCCAAGTAGCATTTTCATAGTGGTCGTTTTTCCGGCTCCGTTTCTTCCAAGCAGTCCGTAAATTCTCCCTTTCTGCACATGAATATTTAAGTCAGCGACACTCTTTTGTGAGCCGTACTGTTTGGTAAGATTTTTTGTTTCAATGATATAATTTTTGTCCATATTCAAACCTCCTGTTCTGTAAACTATTCTATCATACCAACCTTGCATTAACCTTGCCGCAACCTTGCATTAACCTTGCAATTTGAAATATTGTCCCAAAAATAATTAAGGCTCCCGTCAAAAGAACGGGAGAACCTTAATTTGCTAAGGGAAAAAGCAAAGTAAATTCCGTTCCTGTTCCCTGTGTGCTATTTGCTGTTATTGTGCCGTTCATTTTTTCTACAAGTTGGTGTGCGATAGAAAGCCCAAGACCGCTGCCTTTTTCAGACCGTCCCTTATCGCATTTATAGAGCCGTTCAAAAATATGCTTCAAATCTTCTTTTTCAATCCCTATTCCATTATCTGCTAATCGGATTTGCATATTTTTTTCCTGCTTTGATAGGATTATTTCTATTTTATCCGCATGACTGTGAGAAATTACATTCTGAATAAGATTGTTCAATATCCGCATATAGCCGTCCGTATCAAGTTTTACCCGGAAAGGCTGTTCGGGAATATCAATATTGTAATCTATCTGCTTATCTTCAAATATGGGTATCCAGTCAATCAAGATATTTCGTGTCAGCTCCGCAGCTTCAACAATATTTATATCCATAGCAAACTCATTAGAATTTAATTTGAACCAGTCAAAAAGAACATCAATATATTCTTTCAAATCGTGAGCTTTGCGGCGGGCTGTTTCGATATAGTCGTCCCTGTCTTTTCCTGTAACAATTCCTTTATGTGCAGCGTCAAGATACCCAATAAGCGTTGTAAGCGGTGTCCGAACATCATGGGAAAGACTTGTCATAAGCTGTCGGTTTGTTTCTTCTGTCTGCCGGACAGTAGAAAGCCTGCTCTCATAAGACACAACAATCTCATTTATTTCATAGGCAAGAGGGGCTACCAGTTCATTTGTTGCAGATAAAATACGTCTGTTTCCATTTCCGTTTTTTACATCAATCAATGCGTCTGTTATCTCGGCTATCTGTTTTTTAACACGTCGAATAGCAAAGCAGGAAACAAGAATAGAGAAAAGTGCAATTATTATGGATAGAAAAATGACTGCTTCCATAGAAAATCAAACCTCCTTGTTAAAACGATAACCGATACCTTTAATCGTTTGAATATATTTTGGACTTCCGGGATTTACCTCTAATTTCTTGCGAAGTCGGCTGATAATCGCCATAATGTTGCTGTCATCATAGAAATATTCCTCTCTCCACACTTCTTCATAAATCTGTTGCTTTGTCAGAATTTTCCCTTGATTTTTCGCGCAGTATAAGAGTAAGTCAAATTCTTTTGGAGGCAATTCAAAAGTTCCATTTTCCGTAGTAACAGAACGATTTTCAATATCAATTTTCAACCCGTCAAATTCAAGTTGCTGTGATATTCCGTCCTGTTGATTGAAACGGGTATAACGGCGTATAAGGGAAACGATACGGGCTATCAGTTCGTCCATGTCAAAAGGTTTTGTCAAATAATCATCAGCTCCTGCCCTTAAACCGCGTACTTTAGAAGCACTGTCATTTTTTGATGTAAACATCAAAATCGGCAGGCTGCTTTCTTTTCTAATTTCTTCCAATGTTTCAAATCCGTCCATACCAGGCATCATAACGTCCAGTATCACAAGTTGATATTCTCTCTCTTTTAATTTTTGTAATCCCTCTTTTCCCGTATTACAAAAATCAGCTTCTATATCTTCTGATAGCACGCTGCGTTTAATCAGCGCACAAAGTTCCTTATCATCATCTATAATCAAAACTTTATTCATGGTATAGCTCCTTTCCTTGTTTGGTTCTACCGTCAATCGGTTTTTCCGCGTCTTTTGGTATCAACCACATATACCCAAGTTTTGAAACACCCTGTATGCGTTTCTCCCTGCAAAGTATCTGTACCCGCCTTTCAGAAATTCCCCACTTCTTTGCTGCTTCGGGGCAAGACATATATTCCATAACAACACCCGTCCTTTCTGAAAATCTTATCATAATAATTATAGTCGGACACACGAACAATAGCAAGTATATAAATATGAATTATTATGGCTATTTAGTGGAACTGTATAGACATATCCAAAGAGAAAGGGGAACAGTAAAATGTAACTGGGTGAATAAATATGGCAAAAAGACCGGTAGAAAAATATGACTTCAAGGCATTTGGAGAAGCTATAAAAGCTGCGCGGACGGGGCGCAAAGAAAGCCGCAAACAGGTAAGTGATGAAATGTATATTTCTCCTCGCTATCTTGCAAATATCGAAAACAAAGGACAGCACCCCAGTCTGCAAATCTTTTTTGAGCTTATGCTTCGTTACAATATATCCGTAGACCAGTTTCTTTTAGATACGCCCACCCAAAAAGATACAAAGCGGCGGCAGCTCGACGCTCTCCTTGATGATATGAGCGATAATGGCATACGGATTGTAACGGCAACTGCAAAAGAAATTTCAGAAGTCGAAAAAGAGGACAAATAAATGTGTCCGGCAAATTGAATATGATTTAGGAAGCGTTGTAATCTTTACAGATTGCAGCGTTTTTCTTTTGCTCTTTTTTGGCATATAGAGCATTGCGTTGTAGTAACCAGTGAGGAAAAAACTTTCGTAGCAAGCATAGGAAAAGAGTACCCTTTTCCGTATTTTCTCCCTCCCGTCCTGCGGTGCGTCGGTTGAAAATTGCTTGTTGGGAAGTGTCCCAAACCCTCGGAACGGAAAGGAGTGATTGCATGAATGGACGCAAAAGAAAAGTACAAATCAAATTCTATGTAACAGAGGAAGAACGGGCATTGATTGAGCAGAAAATGAAGCTCGTCCCCACCCGGAACATGGCGGCGTATCTTCGCAAGATTGCCATTGACGGGTATATCATTCAGACAGACCATAGCGACATAAAAGCCATGACAGCGGAGATACAGAAAATCGGGGTCAATATCAATCAGATTGCAAAGCGTGTCAACGCGACAGGCAGCGTCTACCAAGAGGACATAGAGGAAATAAAGGGGGTGCTTGCGGAGATATGGCGGTTACAAAGATTAAGCCTATTAAAAGCACGTTGAGCAAAGCCCTTGACTATATCCAAAACCCGGATAAAACAGACGGGAAAACGCTTGTGTCCTCCTTTGGGTGCAGCTATGAAACGGCAGATATTGAGTTTGGATTTACGCTTGCACAAGCCATAGAGAAAGGGAACAATCTCGCCCACCATTTGATACAGTCCTTTGAGCCGGGGGAAGTGGATTATGAGAAAGCCCACGAAATCGGGAAACAGCTTGCCGACGCGGTAACAAAGGGACAGCATGAATACGTCTTAACTACCCACATAGACAAAGGGCATATCCATAACCATATCATTTTTTGTGCGGTCAATTTTGTTGACTACCACAAATACAATTCCAATAAACGCAGCTACTATGGCATACGGAACATGAGCGATAAGCTGTGCCGGGAAAACGGGCTGTCCGTTGTCGTTCCGGGTAAGGGCAGCAAGGGAAAAAGCTATGCAGAATATCAAGCGGAAAAGGTCGGTGCAAGTTGGAAAGGCAAGCTGAAAATTACCGTTGATACGCTTATCCCCCAAGTGGCAAGTTTTGAAGAATTGTTGCAGCGGTTACAGGCAGCGGGCTATGAGATAAAGCCGGGAAAATATATCTCCTGCCGCGCTCCGGGACAGGAACGGTTTACCCGCTTAAAAACCCTCGGTGCAGATTATACAGAGGAAGCAATCAAAGAACGGATAGAGGGCAAGCGCACAAAGGCGGCGAAAGCTCCCAAAGAGCAGCGCGGCGTATCGCTGCTTATTGACATTGAAAACAGTATCAAGGCAGCGCAGAGCCGGGGCTATGAACAGTGGGCGAAAATCCATAATCTGAAACTGGCTGCAAAGACTATGAATTTCTTGACAGAACATAAGATTGAGCAGTACGCAGATTTAGTCAGCCGGATTGAGGAAGTAAATGCGGAAAATGAAAAGACAGCAGACGCATTAAAGAGCGTGGAGAAACGTCTTGCAAACATGGCGGTGCTGATGAAGCACGTTACCACCTACCAAAAGACAAAACCTGTCTATGAAGCATACCGCAGGGCAAAGGATAAGGACGCATACCGGGCAAAGCAGGAAAGCAGTCTGATACTCCATGAAGCAGCGGCAAAGGCACTAAAAACGGCGGGCGTTTCCAAGCTCCCGAATGTCGCCGCGCTACAAGTAGACTATGAAAAGCTCCGGGAACAGAAAGAAGCCCTTTACGCGGACTATGGCAAACTGAAAAAACAGGTCAAAGAGTACGACGTTATCAAACAGAACATAGACAGCATTTTACGGCAGCCAAGAGAGCCGGAACGGGAAAAAGGGAAAGAACGCGGGGAGTAGTTTTGTTCATACTTGTGTGATATAATAGTTCCTATCAAAGACAGTAGCCACATACTAAAGTGATACATTTTCAGCAAAGGAAGTGTCAGAAAATGGAACAGGAAATGCCGGACTATGAAACGATATGCGCTGCCGTTGTGGGCGAAAAATGGGCGTTGGAAAAGGTGCTTGATTGTTACGGCGACGAAATCAACCGCCTTGCAATGGTAAAAAAGTGTCAGCCGGACGGGACTATCAAAGAGGAAATCGACGAAGATTTACGGCAAACACTCATAATGAAACTGTTAGAAGCTATCCCACAATTTCCAATGGAAAAGGAGTGATACCATGACACGCGGAGAAATTTGGAAAGACTTTTTCAAGAGAAACGTTTTGCCCGCCGTTATTGCATTGTTTTTATTCTTCATGTTCAAGAACATCTTTACAGAGGACGGGTAGACCAATTACTTTTATGTATGGCTGTGCTGCGGTATCCCCTTTGGCATTCGCCGTATGTTCGTATGGCTTGTACCGCATGGATATGACATAGCTGGAACGGTGGGTATCGTTGCCATTAACTTCATTTTGGACGGCATTATCGGCGGGGGCATTTTAATATGGCGGCTTGTCGTTGCTACGTGGTATATCCCCCTTACGATATACCGTTTACTTACCGCAGATAAGAGTGCAACCCCTCAAATCAATATAGAGAAAGGATTTAAAAGTTATGAATGAAAGAGAAAGAATTATTCATTTATGGTTTGATATGTGGCTAAAACAACAAGATTTAGGGATTGATAGTATTTTTACAGAAGATGTGATTTACACTGAAAGTTGGAGTCCTAAGTATGAAAGTCGAAAAACAGTAAAACATTGGTTTGATGAATGGAATACTCGTGGAAAAGTCTTAGTGTGGGATATTAAACAATTTTTTCATAAGGAAAATCAAACTATTGTAGAATGGTATTTCAAAAACAAAATGAATAATGGTAATATTGAAGAATTTGACGGAATTTCTTTAATAGTATGGACGGAAAATAACAAAATAATGGAGTTGAAAGAATTTGGTTGTAATCTCAATACCTATAATCCATACGCCCAAAATGATATGCCACAATTCAGAGATGAAAAAACAAAGTGGTTTTGAAGTTTTAAAAGCCGGGACGCAGACAGTCGGTAAAGACTATCCGCGCCCCGGCTTTCTTATGGGTACAGCGATAAAATGTTACGCAGTAGAACGCCATTTTTGAGGGAAAAGGTATAAAACCCTTGCCGCGTCATTTTCACACCCGGAAAGCCCTGTAAATCAAGGCTTTTTTTGCCCCTACTGCGTAACAAGGGCGCGTCGTTTCCTCATGCGCTCCGCTGCCTGTCTGCGGGTAATACGCTTCCGGCAGTCCGGGCAGTATTTGACGCTGTTAGAGGTGGACGCAAAAGAAGCTCCGCACTCGGTACAACGCTTTTTATCCTCGGTCTTGAAAAGCTCTGCATACAGCAGCTTATCAAAGGGAAGTACGGCGGTCTGAAACCATTTGCATAGAAGAGAATAGGAAATAAGCTGCGGGCAGACACATTCCTCCCCGTCGTCCAGTAAAATACAGTGTCCGTTATCGCAGTTGCAGCACTCCTTTTTTACAAGGCTGTTGACTTTCCGGCTTTGGGGCGGCGTAAGCCGCTTTAGCCCGGTCATACCTCATCAGCGGCGAAAATGGCAAGCTCCGTATACTCATTTTCTGTCAGAGGTGCAATTTTCGCAAGGGTGCGCTTCGCCAGTTCCCGCATATCCTCGTCCATAAACGGCAGCGCAGCGTTGATGTTCTCCATAAGCCCGCGCTTACCGCCCTCATTGTAAATGCTCAACAGGTTTGTTTCTTCAACGGTCAGTCTAATCATGCTCATACCTCCAATTCGTGATTTTTTGATTTTGCCGCTTTTTTCTGTGCGGTTTTTTCTTTGTCTGCTCTAAGCTGCGCCCGGATAGAGGGCTTCTTTTCCGTTTTTGCTGCCTTGCCGCGTTCCTTGTCAGCCTTGACAGCTTCCGCAAGGTCAACAAGGGAAATGGTTTCTCCTGCCTTTACCTTTGCTTCCAGTTCTGCGGTAGTCGGGGTGTTGTTTATCTGCCCGTCAATCATGTTGTAGTTTTGCTCTGTGGTCTGCTCGGCAGCTTTCAGATAGTTCTCTGGCTGAACGGGAACAGCAAAAGCCCTAGTGCCGTTCCCCATAATCAGATATTTTCCGTCGTCGGACTGGTGGTGCAATCCATATCCGGCAGCTTCCATTTGCTCGCGGCTCATGGCGGTTACATAGAAAGTCCCTCTCGGTGTTTTGATTGTTTCGCCCGTTTCCAAGTCGGCGGGAATGAGGGCATTTTCCTGCTCCTTGAAAAACTCCGGCACTTCCTTATAACCGAAGCTGTCTACATAGTGGGCGGTGTCCTGCCCGTTCTGATGAAGCACCACCACGTCGGAAACGGAAAGGCTGTGTCCCTTAAAATCTTTCGGGTGGTCGATATTAAAGCGGGTGTAAATATCTTCAAGGGAAGTCCCCGGCGTAAGCTCTGCGGAATAGACAAGTGTATAGTTTTTCGCGTCTACCCGGTGTCCTGTGGCAGTCAGACGGTCGTAAGGTTCAAAGCGCAAATCTCTTGTTTCGTCCCCGCCTTTTATCTGATAAATGGAAAAGGTGTCTTTGTCCTGTGGGGCTTCCTGTTCCGGCTGCTCCTGTGCATCTACCTTTTGCGCCCGGATATGCGCCCGTTGTAACTCGGTAGGCTTTTCCCCCGTAAGGGGTACAATCGCCTTGACATAATCAGCCGCATAATAGGCGTTACTGGTAAGCTGCCGCTGCCATGCCCCTGCTTTGGGCGACCAACGGAAGCCATTACTTTTTAGGGCTTCCCGCGTGGCTTCGTCCGGCTTATCCTCAAAGAAGATTTGCAGTCGGTTCGCTTCGGTGTTTGCTTCCACCTTGCCGCCGTCAAATTTCCAACCCACAAAACCGATTTCTTTTTGCTGTGAAAGAGATTTGATACGGTCTTTCACGCGCCGGATTTCTGCACTGTTGTTGGATAACGCCCAAGTCGCAAATGGCTTGTCCTCCAAATGCCAACTGCTCGCCATGTCTGCTTTCAGTTTTTCCAGTTCCTCCGGCGGTAAATGCGGGCAGCCGTCAAGGGTCTTATGCTTACGGTAATAGGCGTTTACGGCTTTCATGGTTTCCTGTGATTTTTCAAGGCTTTCCAGTTTCTTTTCTAACTTCTGTACTGCCTGCGGGTCGTCTGCGCTGATACCGCCCATGCCGGTACTGCGGATTTTATCAAGAAGCCCTTGTATGTCCTGCCATTCCCGGTAATTGCTGTCGCGGGCTGCGTTCTGCTTTTCTTTCTTCCTTGTGGGGAAGTTAGAGCCGCCCGCAATCAGGATAGAGGGAACACGCGCGTCAATCTCATAGCCTTTATTCATGTTCGCCGCCAGTTTCCGGGCATAGGTGTCAAGCAGGCTGTCGATTTTCTCATGGTACATCGGGTCTACCCGCTGTTTTTGCCTTTCTGCGATTTGTACGGCTTCATCTACATAATGCCTGTATTCAGCCGTCGCGCTGCCTTGCTTATAATCGGAAAAGCTGTTCATATCCTTTGCACGTTTGGCGGCAGCTTCATTGATAGGATAATAAGGGGCGGCGGGTGCAGCCTGTTCCGGCTGTGTTTCTTTTTCCTGTACCGGGGCTGTTTCTTCGGGAAGCTCCGGCGTGGCGGCTTCTGCTTCGGGCTGTTTGGTAGCTTCCTGTGCGGGCTGCGCCTGTTCGGTGGTCTGTTCCTTATCCTGTGCCTTTTGGATTGCTGCAAAATGTCCGTCTATGGTATCAATCAGATTTGCGGCGGTGCTGCGGATTGTTTCAAGAGAGCCTTTCAGTTCTGCAAGTTCTTTTCCGCTGCTCCACCCGGCGATATATCCAAAAGAATAGTCCGACGTATCAAGCCCGTAATGTTGGCAGACAGCATAGGCGACGCTTTCCGCCTGTACCTCGCGGGTACGGCGGTCGGGGCGTTCCGGCATAGCAAGGGCAGTATCATGCAGCGTGGCGTGGGCGATTTCATGGATTGCGGTCTTGATATTCTGCAATTCGTCCATGCCCTCGTTGATGATGATACGCTTTTCCTCATAATTGCAGCGTCCTTTTACGCCGCCGCTTAGTGCTTCAAATCCCATAGCAAAGGGAGAAGTCTTTTCAAGGGCAGCGAAAAAATCCTTGTATTGTTCCACGTTGCCCGTCAGCTCATAGGTAAGGGCAGGAAGCTCCTTTCCCTCGGTCTGTGAAATATCAAAGACAGATACCACACGAAAGGCGGGTATCTTGATTTCCTTTTCCTCGGTAACAGGTTTCCCGTCCTTATCGAAAACAGGCTTTTGGGTGTCCGGGTCGATTTTTTCCACCTGTTTCTTAACGGTAAACGGGGACGGCGCAAGTATCTTGATAGCTTTTTCTCCCGGCTTTACATGGCGGTCAAATTCCTTTTCCCATTGTTTATAGCCTTTCACAAGATTGCCGCCCTGCATGGCGATAAGGATTGTATTGTTAAGGCTGTAATCATGGAATTTTGACATAGTACGCAGATAGTCGGCGTAACGGTCGCTTTCATACAGTCCTAAAATCCCCTGTTCCAGTCGGTCGGTAATCTCTTTCATCTTGTCAGCGGGCTTTTCAGAAGATAGGATAATCGGGAGAACCGGGGGCTGCTCTGTGGCGGTGGTCGGTATAGCTGCGGAAGCGTCAAGGTCTGCCTGTTCCTTTTCCTGTACTGGCGGCTGCGGCGTTACCCGGTATTCCTCCGGCACGTCGCGCCCGTCATACCATTCTGTAAAGGTATTACGGTTATTGTAGATATAGCCCTGCTCGGTAAATCTGCCCCCGTCATTGATAGCAGCGTCCCGCCCGTATTCCTCATACATGAAATATTTTTTTGCTTCTTCGGGCAGCTCCAACTCGTCCAGTTCTTCAATCAGATAATGCCCGTAATCTTCCTCACTCTGTACGGACGGATAAAGCCAGTAACAATCAAGGTTTTGTGCAAGGTTGATAATGTCCTGCAAGTCCCTTGTATGGTCGCCGTATGCCATAGCTGCAACAAATTTTTCCCTGTCGTCGTCAAACTGCATTTTCAAAAGTTCGCTCAAATAGTTCAGCTCGTCAAGGCTTTCAAGCTCGGTCAATTTTCCTGCCAGTCCCGCAATAGAGGACTGGTATTCTGTGATATGCAGCTCCCCGTAGTTTTTGCCGTCTATGCCGATACGGTCAAAGACTTCTTTCAAATGCTCGGCAGTCGTGGGGAATGATACCCATTCGCCCGCAGGTCTGCCCTCGGTGTACTTTCCAAGATTAGAAAGATACCCGCTTAAAATCGGTTGTTCCATGTGTTCGCTCCTTTCTTTCTCAATCATGCGGTGCATAAGCTCGTAGTCCTCCATGCTCATGCTCCCGTCAAATAGATAGGGGTCGGGTTCTTCGCCGTCCCGGTAGGCTTTTTCAGAGAAAGGCAGCCCCGCAGCGTGGGCGGCGGCTCTTGCTTCCTCGATAAGCTCCGGCGGCAGCCTGTCGTCGTGGGCTTCGATAAATTCCCCGATATTGCTATATCCGTTTTCGTAGTGGCGGCGCACCCCGGCGGTCAGCTCGTCAAGGTTCCTATCCTCGCCAAGATAGCCGGAGTAATAGCCGTTTACCACAACGGCGGCAGGGTCAGCCTGTTTGATTTCTTCCATGCGGCTTCTGTCCTCCGGGTAGAGAATATCGCTCATTTCAAGGTGGAAATATTCTGCGTTCCAAGAGCGTCCCGTTTTCCAAAACGCCACCCAAGCGATACCGTCCCTTAATTCTTCTTGATAGTCCTTTACGGTGTCCCGTAAACTTGCCATGTGTAACCTCCTTTCTTCGGTTTCAGAGGGTTTGGGAAACTTCCCAACAAGCAAAAATCCCCGCCGTTCTCGGTAGAGAAAGCAGGGATTTTACGGAAAAGGGTACTCTTTTCCTATGCTTGCTATTCAGTTATTTTTTCTTCGGCAGTTCAATGCGGTAGTTGACATATCTCCCGCCCGTATCAGCCAATACGATAGTTCCGTTGTAGGTTTTGCCTGTCTTTGGGGAATAGAGCTTTTTCACATTTACCTTGCCGGATTTTAAGAGTGCAGCGGCAATCTTCGGGGTAAAGGTTACTTTTCGTTCTTCAAAGAAACGGTCATTTTTCCACATGGTAAAGATACATTCTTTGTTGCTGCAATAGTAGTTTTTCTTTCCCTCATAGACAGGAGAACCGCAGCGGGGGCAGCTTCCCAACGCTTCCCGTTCCGGCTTGAACATCTGCGCTTTATCATCAGAAAGAAACGGATAGGTCTTTACCAGTTCCCGCGCCATATTCTCGATACCCTCCATAAATGCGGCGGGGTCTGCCTTGCCTTTTGCAATCTGCGTCAGATTGTTTTCCCATTCTGCGGTAAGCTGCGGGCTTGTCAAGGTGTCCGGCAGGACGCACACAAGGTTGATACCGTCTTTTGTGGGAAGTAGCTGCTTGCCTTTTCGTTCCACAAAGCCGCCCTTTACCAGTTTTTCAATGACAGCGGCGCGGGTGGCGGGAGTTCCAAGCCCTTTGCGTTCTGCGTCCGGGTCGGTGTCCTCACTTCCGGCGCGTTCCATAGCAGAAAGGAGCGACGCTTCGTTGTGGGGCTTTGGCGGTGTTGTGTCATGCTCCGTTACCGTTGCAGCCGGATTGTCAAAGGTTTGTCCCTCGGTAAACGGCGGCAGGGTCTTTTCTGTGTCGCTGTCTGCGTCGTCCGTTTCGGGCTTGTTCTTTAAGGCTGCCCTGTATCTTCGGTCAATCTCTTTCCACCCGTCGGACAGCACCGTTTTTCCCCTTGCGGTAAAGGACTGTCCGGCACATTCAAAGACTGCCGTAACCGCTTCAAAGGTATGCGGTGCAGCGGTCGCCATAAGTAGACGCGCCCCGGAAAGGGTAAGGATATTCCTTTCGCTTTCCGGCAGCGCGGCAAGGTCGGTCTTTGCAAGCTCCATAGTTGGGATAATGGCATGGTGGTCTGATACCTTTTTACTGTTCAGCACCTTTCCAAGTTCCGGCGTGAAGTCTTTTCCCGCCATAAAGGAAAACTTCCCACAAAGCAGCTTGATAATGCCCGCCGCTGTGTCGCCCATGTCGTCGGTCAGAAATGCGCTGTCTGTTCTCGGATAAGTAAGCAAACGCTTTTCATACAAGGCTTGTGCAAGGTCAAGGGTCTGTTTTGCCGTATATCCGAACAGGCGGTTTGCTTCCCTCTGTAAAGAAGTAAGGTCAAAGAGCTTCGGCGGAGCTGCGGTCTTTTTCTCTTTCACAAGGGAAGTACATACTGCCCGCGACGCTTCGCAAGTCGTTTTTAATGCGTCGGCTTCTGCCTTATTTGAAATTCGTTCACTTGCAGCTTCCGCGCCGGATAATGCAAGGCGTACATGGTAGTATTTTTCTTTCTTGAAAGTGGTAATCGCTGCGTCCCGGTCAACAAGCATTTTTAAGGTCGGGGTCTGTACGCGCCCCACGTTCAAGGTATGATTGTAAAGGACAGAAAAAAGGCGGGTGGCATTGATACCGATTAGCCAGTCTGCTTTTGCCCTGCATAATGCGGAAGCAAAGAGAGGGTCATAATCCCTGCCGTTCTTCAGACAGGAAAAGCCCTCTTTGATTGCGCTGTCCTCCATAGAAGAAATCCAAAGGCGGCGCATAGGTTTCTTGCAGCCTGCCATTTCATAGACAAAACGGAAAATGAGTTCTCCCTCGCGCCCTGCGTCGCAGGCATTGACGACTTCGGAAACGTCTGCCCGGTGCATAAGCTCCTTTAAGGTTTTGAATTGCTTTTCCTTGTCAGCGGAAACGGTGTATTTCCATTCCTGCGGCAAAATCGGTAAGCTGTCATAGCTCCACTTTTTATACTGCTCCCCGTAAGCGGCAGCTTCCGCAAGCCCTACCAAATGTCCCACACACCAAGAAACGATATAGCCGCTTCCTGTGAGAAATCCGTCTTTCTTTTCCTTTGCCCCAAGTACGGCAGCGATTGTCTGCGCCACACTGGGCTTTTCTGCGATAACTAAAATCAAATAAAAATCCTCCTTTCGGGTAAAAGAAAAGAGCAACCGATTTTTCGATTGCTCCTACAAGTGATTGTATAAAATTGTGCGATATGAAATAGTAAAATGATTTGACAAAACTAAAATTTATCCAATATTGAGTAAACTATGGATTACCCAAGGTTGAACTGTAACCATGATTATAAATGTGTAAATTGCAAACAAAGGCACTTCGACCATATCATTGACATTCTCAGATTGAAATTGTTTTCTTAAATTATTAGGCAAGACTTTTGATAGCAAATAATAAACCAAATATCCTAAACAGACTCCAACTGTATTTGTAATAAGGTCATTTATATCTGTTGAACCCCAACCAAACATCTGAACAATTTCAACAGATAAAGAGAACAGAAAACCAGTTAATACAACAGTCTTTATGTGATGATATTTCTTATACAGCAACGGCAGAAAAAATCCAAAAGGAACAAATAAAACAACATTCAGTATGGTATCTATTGGTCCACTTATCATACCGAGAAACGGAATCAGAGAAATCCTCGGACGAAATGATATTGTGCTTGTATAACCAATACCTGTTACGGTCAAAATCCCGAAAAGATAATAATAGAATAAAAATACAGCAGTAATATGGAGAAGGCTTTGCTTTCTTCCTGATTTTTTAAGGTATAAGAAATACAATATAAAAACTGGAACTATAAACACATATCCACTTATTGAGCGAATAAGAATATCAGAAAGGGGTAACATATTTTTATCTCCTTTGCTTACTCTAAAAATTTGTTTAACTCTATCATTTCCTATGGTTGGAACAATTATATCATATTCCATATCGAAAGTACATCTTTTTATCGTTCCGGCTGTCGTTTTGCTTCAATCTTTCTAATGCAATACCCAACACAAGGGGACTGTCCCTTGTAAGGGCAGGAAGCGCAAGCCGGGGGATAAGGAACAGGCGGAGCATTATCACGCCGCCCGTTCGGTTTCTGTATCATCATCTTTTCAAAGGGATTGTCGGTAAACAGGGTCATAGGGTTTCTTCCTCCGTTTCTTCATCTTCGGGAGTTTCCCCGGTATCTGCTTCCGGCTCGTCCTCGTCGTAGTCCTCAAATTCAAAATCTTCAAGGTCGGTATCGCCCTTTACATTCTGCTTCGGCTTTAGAAACTTAAAGTAGTAGAACGCTGCGCCGCCACCAAGCAGGGCAAAGAGGACTAAGGCAAGCACCACACCGGGATTGCCGCCTTTTCCTTTCGGTTCTTCCGGCTGCTCGGTTGGTGTTGGGGTAGGTTCTTTGCCTGTGCAGCCTGTCATACTGGTAACACATACCGGGCAGGACGTGTTTACCTTTCCGGCTTCGCATTTCTCCGTACAGTTACAGATTTCCGGCTTTTTGGCAGCTTCGCCGTTTTCGGTCAGTGCCATAAGGTCGGCTTCGTCCACTTGATTTAGGAAATGTACGGTCTGTTCGCCCTCGGCGGCGCGGTCAATGAGGATATAGAAATAGTTGCCGCCTTTGGTGGTAACAGTGATAAGCTGCTTATTGCCGCCGTAATCGTCAACCAGTGTTGCGTTTCCCTTTGGGGTAAGGGGCGGCGTTTCCTCTTTTTCCTCCACAACTACGTTGCTGTCGTTGGTCGCGTCCCCTGCGGGCGGCTCTGTGGCTGCGCCCTGTGCATAGGCAGGGACAGAAAAACCGCCCATAAGGATAAGGGCGGCACAAAGGGCAGTCATGGTCTTTTTCAGTTTATTCTTCATCTGCATTTTCCTCCTGTTCTTCGTAGTCTGCCGCTTCGGTAGCGTGTGCGGCGTTCATGCCGGGAATACCGCTGCCGGACAGCATAGCGTTCAGTTCCTGCGGGGTCAGACGCATAGCTCGTACAAGCTGCACGATTTCAAGGTTTTCCGCTTCGGTTTTCTGCGCTTCCAGTCCTTTTAACTTGTTCTGATACTCTGTGATTTTCTCGCGGGTCTTTGCGATTTCCTTATTGATACGGTCGATTTTATTGTTTGCCATAGGTCATTTCTCCTTTCTTTTTGGGGCTGCTTTACCAGTTCATCAGCCCATAGCCTTTGATACATTGATAGTTAAGGTCATAGCTCTTTATCTTGCAGGCGTCGCCGGAATTGCCCTCAACGGTATAGACGCGGCTTCCGTCCCTGCCAAGCACAAGCCCCACATGGTCTGCAACACCGTCTAAATCCCAATCGAAAAAGATAGCGTCGCCCGGTGCGATATTCTCATAGCCCCGCGCGCCCCATTGTCCCCTTGACTGGAACCAAGGAACGCCCTGCCATTCGCAGCCTGCAAAGCGGGGTTCGCTTTTTCCGGCTTGATTGTAGCACCATGACACAAAGCAGGCGCACCATTCCACGCGGCTGTTAAAGCCATACCAACTCCAATAGGGATAACCGCCCACGTTTCCGACTTGCTGTTTTGCAAGCTCCATAAACTCCGGGTTTCCGGGACGTGTGCCGTTTACAAACTCCACGCCGCTTAAATCCTCGGAGGGGCTGCCGTCGGGAGAGCCGCCGCCAAAAATCAACGGTTTGTTGCCCTGTGTCTGTAAGTACACTTTGAACATTTCAAACTGCTGTGGGTTCAGCAGTTCTTCCGCAAGGGAAGCAATCGGCTTGTTTGTCAGCTTCACGTTCAAGATACGGTATTCGTATTCTTCCTCGTTGCCCTCCTCGTCGGTGGTGGTGCGTATCTCGATTTCTTCCGTCAGCGTCAAGGTGTACTGTAAGCCGAACAGCCGTTTTAGCTCTGCCTGTGCGCTCTGTGGGGTGTAGCTCTGTAAAAGGGCGGTCAGATAAGACGCAAGTTCGTGTGGGTTATGCCCGATAGTGTCAAGGTCATAGCGGTATTCATCATAGCCGCTGTGGGTGGTTTCGATATTGTCAATCTCACTTTGCAGTTCGTTTTCCATTGCAGCATAGCTCTGTTCCGTTGCCACAAGGTCGCTGTCCTCGGACGTGTAGGAAGTCCCTAACACGCTGTTCATGCTGCCGGAAAACATTGCCCCACAAGAGGAAAGCCCTACTGATACCATGATGAACAGAAGCAGCGCGGCGATAGCGATTATCACGCCCGCCGGGTGTCGCCCTACAAAGGCAGCCGCTTTCTTTGCTGCTGTCTGTGACGCTCCGGCGGTTGCTTTGGCGGTGGCTGCACCGCCTTTCTTTACAGTTTTTGCATACTGGCGTTTGATTTTTTGTTTCTGCATAAACCGGGAAAAGGGATTGCTTGTAAGCTGAGGATTTTCCTGCAAGACTTTGTGATACTGGAAGTTCACATTTGCCTTGAACGCTGCCTTTTCTGCCTTTGCTGCTTCCCGGTAGGGTTTCAGCTTATGGCTGCGGTAGCCCTGTTTGAATTTCCTTGTCCCGTACCTTGCGCCGCGCTCGGCAAGTTCCTCCGATTTGTGCGCGCCCTCCGCGCCGGAATTGTCTTTCTCGACGCTGTGGATTTTGTTGTGAACAAAAATACCCGCTTCCTGCGCGGGGCGGGATAACGGGTTGCTGTGGGCTTTGCCGCCGGGTATCGGCTTTTCCTGTTCCTCAAAGTGCAGGCGGGTCTTTGCCTTTCCTGCGGCTTCGTCAAAGGTGCGCTCCTTAACCAGTTTCTTTTGCTTTGGGATAGCTGCCTTTGCTGCGTCCAGTCGGTCAGCGGCTTTTTCCGATTTTTTGATGTAAGTTTCCAGTTCCGGCGTTGCCCGTTCTTCCTCGGTAAACTGTAAGCGGGAAGTGGAAGTACGCAAAGCAGTAGCTTCCTGCTCTTTTTTGACTTCCTTTTTGTTTGCTTTTCGGGTATGTGCTGCGTCAAGATGTTCTATGACGCGTTCCGCTGCGGCACTGTCCGGCTGTGAAAAGTCGCTGTCTGCTTCCCGGCTGCTGATACGCTCGGCGGTCTGCTGTGTTTCGTTTACCTCGATAAGCCCGTCGCGGGTCATTTTCTGTGTGATTTTATCGCGTGGTTTTAATTGCTTGATAGTCCTGCACCTCCAATCCGCGCCCTCGCAAGGGCGCAATATTCTGCATTTAATTCAATCCCGATATAATGGCGGTCAAGGCTTTTTGCTGCAAATCCTGTGGTTCCGCTTCCGAAAAACGGGTCTATGACAATCCCACCTTTGGGACAGCCCGCCAAGATACAGGTTTCCGCTAATTTCGGGGGAAAAGCTGCAAAATGCGCCCCTTTATATGGGACAGTGTTAATCAGCCACACGTCCCGCTTGTTCCGCGTGGTCGGCATGAGCGCGTCGTCATAGTAGCCACCGTCCCGCGGTCGGTTTAGTCCCTGCACCTTTCCTTGTCCGGGTATTTCCTGTGTGTATTTGCTGTTGGTGCTGCGCGCTCTGCGATACCGTTCTGCGGTAGTAGGTGCTAAGGGTTCTGCAATGGCGGCAGCGTCATAGTAATATTTCTTTTCCTTTGAAAGCAGGAAGATATGTTCATAGCAGCGGGTCGGGCGGTCTTTGCAGCTTTCCGGCATAGGATTTTGTTTTTGCCATATAATATCGCTCCGTAGATACCACCCCTGTTCCCGTAGGGAAAACGCCAAGAGCCAGGGAATACCGATTAAGTCCTTTTGTTTGCAGCCGGTAACGCGGCTGTTCCTTGCAATCCGCTGTCCGGTGCGTCCCTTTGGGTTTTTTGGGTCAGCATAGCCGCCTTTATTTCCTGTGCCGCAATAGGTGTCTGCGATATTCAGCCATAACGTACCGTCCTTTCTAAGCACCCGGTAAAGCTCGCGAAAAACAGAGGTCAGCCTGTCAATATACTGTTCCGGCGTATCCTCCTGTCCGATTTGTGCGTCAAGCCCATAGTCCCGCAGCGCAAAGTACGGCGGGCTTGTAACGCAGCAATGGACGCTTTCACTGGGTAATTCCTGCAAAGCACAAAGCGCGTCCCGGTTGATAATCACGTCTGTTTTCATAGGCTGCTCACTTCCTCCGGCTTCGTCGTCATAATGCGGTAAAGCTCGGTATCTTTCGGGAAATGGTCTACAAAGGGCAGCACCACATTTCCATAAAAGATAAGTCCCTCGCCTGCTTCGGTATGGGTTACATACTTCATCTGTTGCGGGGAGATATTAAGCTGCTTTGCAAGGATAGCCCGGTCGCCCTGCGCCTGATTGAGCATGAGGACAAAATCAGAGTTTTCAAAGATATTTTCCACCTCGCGTGAAGCAAGCAAGTCCTTAATATTCTGTGTGATAGCTGTCGGTATGCCGCCCCATTTACGGAAACGCTTCCAAATCTCCACACTGTAAGCTGCGGTCTGTTCCTCTTTTAAGAGCAAGTGAAATTCGTCCATATAGTAGCGGGTGGACTTTTTCTCTGCCCGGTTAATGGTAACGCGGTTCCATATCTGGTCTTGCACAATGAGCATACCTAACTTTTTGAGCTGCTTTCCAAGCTGCTTTATATCAAAGCAGACAAGGCGGTTAGAAAGCTCCACGTTGGTTCTGTGGTTGAATACGTTAAGGCTGCCGGAAACATACAGCTCCAATGCTGCGGCAATGCGGGCAGCTTCCGGCTCCGGCTGCTTTAACAGCTCGTCGTAAAGGTCGCCCAAGATAGGCATTTTCTCCGGGTCGGGGTCAGCAAGGTAGTCCCTATACACATTTCTTACAGCGCGGTCAATGACGGTCTTATCAACAGGCTGTAAGCCCTCCTTGCCGCCAATGACAAGCTCGCAGAGAGAAAGGATAAAATCGCTTTTCAGTGCAAGGGGGCTGTCGTCCTCGGAATAGTTGAGGTTCATATCCATAGGGTTCACATACTGGGGCGTACCGTCCATACCTTTGCCTGTCGGGGATAACCGTATCACTTGCCCGCCAAGCCGTTTTACAAGGGCAAAATACTCCGCTTCCGGGTCGCAGATAAAAATATCGTCGTCGGTAATGAGAAAAGCATTTGTGATTTCCCGCTTTGCCGCAAAGGATTTTCCGCTGCCCGGTGTTCCCAAGATAAGCCCGTTTGGATTTTTAAGCTGCTTGCGGTCGCAGAGTATCATGTTGTTTGACAGGGCATTTAAGCCATAATACAGGGCAGCCCCAGTCTGAAATAGTTCCTGTGTGATGAACGGGATAAAAATAGCGGTGCTGCTCGTCGTCAACCCTCTCTGAATAGGGATAAGGTTCTCCCCCAAAGGGATAGAGGACATCAGCCCCGCTTCCTGCTGATAGTCAAGACGGGTCAAGGCGCAGTTGTATTTCTGTGCAATGCCCGCCGCCGCGAAAATGTCATTTTCCAGTTTCCGCTTCGTGTCTGCCATGTTTACCACAAGGAACGTCAGCAGAAACATTCGCTCGTTGCGGCTCTGTAAATCCTGCAACAAATTCTTTGCTTCATTCCCAAAAGTGGCAAGGTCGGACGGGAGTATGTCAATATCGTAACCGCTTCTAACTGCTTTTTTCTGTTCCTCAATCTTCATCTTGTCAAGGTCAGTGATTTTGCGCTTAATGGTCTTGATTGCTTCCGACTGGTCGATACTTTTAATATGGAGATTGACAATAACCCCTGTTTCCAAGTCCAACATATCCGCTAAAATACGGTCGTTTAACTCCGGGGCAAGGATTTCAAGGAACGATACCGCCCCCGTTTTTTTCCCCATAGCAAAGTAGCGTCCCTCCCCGAACTTGAAAGAGGACGGGGCGATAAAGTCCTTTGTGGTAAGCCCTGTCGGGGTCAGCCAGTCATAGGAGAATGAGAACGGCTCGCCTGCCGGGTGGAATACCCCATGCAGCACCTTTAAGCGTTCATAGCCGGATAAGGGGTGCGCCGATACGCCAAGCACCTTGAAATTGTTGAGTACGTCCGTTTCGATACGGGAAAGCCGCGCCCTTGCCGCCGCCGGATTGTCCGCTTCAATGGAAAACGTGATGTACTTGTGCTTTACAAGCCCGTTGTTCCCTTTGGCAAGCTGCATTTTCAGCATATCGGAATATTCGGTGCGGATAGAGTTAAAATCATCATTTTGCGGCGGGATATGGATTGCCCGCGCTGCCTGTTCCTGCTGTGAACCTTGATTGATAAACGAAAGCTGCACATTTACGCTTGCGTCAAAGTAATTGAGAAAATCGCACCAGTTTTCAAAAATGGCGGTCTTGTCGTCTGCCTGTGCAAGCTGATAGTTAATGTCCTCAAAGGCAATGCTCTTTGAATATTTCCGCTGTGCCACTTTGCAGATACCGTCCGGGTACATGGCAAGGTAGGGAATGGTCTGCTGTGCGGTGTGGGCTTTGCCGTCCCCCTTTGCCTGCCGGATAACCGCCGCTATCTGTTTCTTTTCCGCGCGGGTCAGCTTACGCCTGTTTCCTGCGGCTTCCCGCGTCTTTTTTGTCTGTCCTTTTGACAATCGCTGATACCTCCTTTTCTAATGCCCGCTGTTTCTCCAAGAGTGCATATAGGTTTTCTGTCTGATATGGTCGCACTTTGGGGCGGGTAAATTTTGTCTGAATGATGTTCTTTATTACCACTTCAAGGGGCTGCCCATGCTTTTCATACATGGCAACCAAGAAGCAGGGAAGCATGACGACAATCATTACCATTGCCGCAAGGCTCGTCCCTGCGCTGTCTTTGAGCAAAAAGAAAAGCGGCAGTCCTATAAGAAGTGCCACTGAAAAACAAAGGATTTGCCGCTTTGTTAGATTGAAAGCGACTTTTGTTTTGACTTTGGATAGGTCTTTGGGTACAGGTACATACGCCAAGAAAAAACCTCCTTTCTGCCCTTAGTGGGCGTTGAATATGGATTTTGCCAGTGCGCCGGATTTGAACAGGGAGAAACAGAGGATAACGGTATAGGCTGCAAGGGAAAAAATCGCGCTGTGCAGATTGTCCGCTAAGACCATTTCGCCTACTAAAACCGCATAAATGCCGACGCATATCATAATGAGGAAGCCTTGAAAGCCCAGTGCAAACAGCCCCTTTAGGTAGTTGTTCCCAATCTGTCCCCATTCCCGGTTTGTCATGGTAGCAAAAGGGATAGGGGAAACAGAACAGTAGGCGTATATCTCAATCATTCTGCCGTAGAGGATAACGGTTATCAGTACGGACATGATTTTCATACAAAGGCTTACAAGGCTCGTTTCCATGACAAGTAACAGTAGTTCGGGGATTTCCATATCTTTTAGTCCCTCCTGCATGGCGGCAAGGGCTTCGGTTACGTCGATATTCGTATCGCCGCCGATTACCCCCGCCGCGCCGGATACAATATGCTGCGCCATATCAAACACCGCCATAGTAATATCAAAGGTATGTGTTACCAAGAAAACGGCAACAAAGGCTTTGAAAAACCACTTGAAAAACATAAATGTTTCTATGTCGTGCATATTGTTTTTTTCCGTTACCATGCTGATAAGCTCATAACAGAGGACATAGGTAATGACAAGCCCCGCAATGGGTACAATCACATTTTCCGACAGGTTTTGTATCATGCTGAAAATGTTTGCGTTCCACCCCTGCGGGGTCTTGCCTACCTCCGCTGCAATGGTGCCTACTTTTTCGTTTACGTCCCCGAACATAGTGGAAAGGTTGCCGTTAATGGCTCCGATAAGGATTTCTTTTATCCATTCGTTAATCGCTTCCAGTATGCTCTCCATAGGCTACCCTCCGTAATCTTATCCGAACAGACCGGAAAGAAGCGGTACAAGGATAGTGCCGATAAGGGCAACGCCGCCGCCCGCCATAAGCTGTTTTATCCCCAATTAGGTGTAAAACTCTGCTCGATGGCGGGCGGCGGCGTACAAAAAATCTATATGGTGTTTTTAAGAGAATCGTCCCGGTAGGACAGGTCAGGCAGTGACCTGTTCCACCTCTGGGATGGGTTTGAGATTAAAATGAATTTCGATAGAAATGTGTCTTGTTTTATCTTCGTCAATGCGCTCATGCACGACGATTTCTTTGATTAAGCGGTTAAGGGTGGCTGCGTCCAGCTCTGTGATGTTGGCATATTCCTGAATGGCTTCCACCCATTGTTTTGCGTCATTGGCAAGCTGGGCTTCATCGGACAGCCGCTTCCTGCCCTCGGACACTTTTGCTTTAAGCTCCGTCTGCTCGGTCTGTGTCTTTTCCAGCATGGTGTTGAAATTCTGCTCACTGATACGCCCTGCAATCATATCCTCATAAAGCCGCATGACCATTTTATCCAGAACCTCAATCCGTTCCTCGTCCCTTGTAAGGGAGCGTTCCATTGCTTCCCGCTGTTCCCGCTGCTCGGCTTCACAGGTATTAGTCAGGCGGTCGGCAACCGCTTTCCCGTCCATCAGGGCAGCTCTGGCACATTCCCGGATTTTTCGCAGCACATGGCTGTAAAGGGTGTCATAGTCAATCCGGTGCTGGGTGCAGTGGTTCTTTCCAAAGGCATTGTAGGTCTTGCAGGAATAAATCTGCTGGGGATGTTTTGCGTTTGTATAGCGTATCGTCAGCGACTTTCCACACTCGCCGCATTTTATCAGTCCGGCAAACAGGCTGATTTCATTGGTCTGCCCCGGACGCTGGCGGGATTTCAGCTTGTTCTGCACAATGTCAAAGCTCATGCGGTCAATCAGCGGTTCATGCTGTCCCTCCACTACAATCCAGTCCTCCGGCTTCTTTTCCCCAATCGTGCCGATTTTGAAACGGTAGTCTTTTTTCTGGGAAGCAATCGCCCCGGTGTAAACGGGATTCATCAAAAGGTCTTTGATAACGGAGAAGTCCCACATATACCGTCCGTTTTCCGGGTCTTTCTTTTCCCATTTGGTTCGGGTATTGCGAAGCCCCCGTTCCCGGTTCCACCATGTGGGGCAGGGGATTTTTTCTTCCTCCAGCCGTCTGCGGATATAGTTCGGACCATGACCGTTTAGGGCATATCCGAAAATCAGCCGCACAATCGGGGCGGTTTCCTCGTCAATGAGCAGATGGTTTTTGTCCTCCGGGTCTTTTCGATACCCAAACGGGGCAAGACACCCGGTAAACTGTCCTTTCTGCGCTTTCAGAAGATAAGAGGAATGGACTTTCTT
>NZ_JBBMFS010000011.1:0-91889 GCF_040095895.1 Lachnospira intestinalis | reverse complement strand
TCCTCGATAGCTCAATGGTAGAGCACTCGGCTGTTAACCGAGTTGTTGTAGGTTCGAGCCCTACTCGGGGAGTTTATTTTATAAATGAGTAGGACTACTTGTCCATTCTCCCTATGAAATAAGGCTCCATGGTCAAGCGGTTAAGACACCGCCCTTTCACGGCGGTAACAGGGGTTCAAATCCCCTTGGAGTCATTTTTTACTAATGAATTGCATAGTATAGACTATGGCGACATAGCCAAGTGGTAAGGCGTGGGACTGCAACTCCCTGATCATCAGTTCGAGTCTGATTGTCGCCTCTCTAAGGATCTCATAAGTTTCGGCTTATGAGATTTTTTGCATTTATGGAGAATATCTGTTTTCATAAAAATGTATTTATGCTATAATATGCATAAACAATGAGCCGTGCCGTACGGAAGGATAGAAAAGAACTGTGCTCGCACAAAGTTCTTTTCTGGACTTTCGGATGATAGGGCGAACGCCCTCATGCACGGATTAAGACAGGCAAAGCAGGGTAAAAGATATGAGAAAAAAATTCATGATAAAGATGGCTTCTATTGGGGCAGTGGTTCTGCTAGCTGCCGGAATGGCTGCGTGCGGAAAAAAGACGGAAGCAGTAATTACAACAGATGGTGAAGAATTTTCCGAACCGGAAAAGGAATATCCTACCGTGGCACAAAGCCGTGCCAAAAAGTTTTCATATAATGATTTAACAGTAGGAAAACTCGAGTATCTGATGACAGAAGATGAAGTGATAAAGATTTTAGGCGAGCCGGTCACATCGTATAATGCGAATGAAAAAAGCACGGCAGCCCAGACGGAAGTCGTCAAAGAAAAAATTTATTCGTATAACGAGCTGACACTTATTTTTTCGGAAATTAAGGGGAAATATGTTTTGACGGCGGCAGCTTCGGTCGGAGAAAACGATACTTTTTCAAGAGGTCTTAAAGTCGGAGATTCCGTAGATAAAATTTATGATGGATATTACAGGGATGCCGACTATATGAATCATACCTACTATTCTGACGATAAGACTGCGGTTATGGGCAAGATGCTTTATGGCAGCTTTACTATGGATGCATTGGAAAATGTCAAGACAAAAGACAAGGTAGAATATGGCGTGATTAATTATAATGGGGCTTCATCACTTGAAACAGCTGAAACGTATATTGTAGAGTTTACGTATTTTGAACCGCCGTATCAGAGCGGTATTGCAGCAGTGACGGATGATTTCGCCCAGATTGCATTTGATATTGATGATAAGGGTATCATTACGGCAATCCGGTGGTATTATTATCCGGAAGAAGAATCTGCGGAATAAAGCTTATTAAAGGGCAGAAAGCAGCGCTTTTAATAAATAAATGAAGAAAATAATATACGATAAAGGAGTATGAACAAAATGAAATCAACAACATTAGTCATCATGGCAGCAGGAATGGGAAGCAGATTCGGGGGCGGAATCAAGCAGCTTGAAGCAATGGGTCCAAACGGCGAAATTATCATGGACTATTCCATTTATGATGCTATTGAAGCAGGATTTAATAAAGTAGTTTTTGTAACAAGAAAAGATTTACTTGCAACATTTAAGGAAGTTATCGGTGACAGAATTGCAAAGGTCATTCCTGTAGAATATGCATTTCAGGAACTCTCAGATGTACCGGAAGGATTTTCTGTACCGGAAGGCAGAACAAAGCCATGGGGAACAGGTCAGGCGGTTCTTGCATGTAAGGGTATTGTCAATGAGCCGTTCCTTGTAATTAATGCAGATGATTATTACGGAAAAGAAGCATTTAAACTGATTCATGATTTCCTTGTATCAGACCATGCTGAAAAGGCAGAAAAACAGTATGACTTCTGTATGGCAGGATTTATCCTTGGCAATACATTAAGTGATAATGGTGCCGTTACAAGAGGAATCTGCGTTGTTGATGAAAATGAACATTTAATCGGTGTCAATGAAACAGGTGGCATTGTAAAGACTGCAACAGGTGCAGCATGCGATGACAAGGACGGCAACCAGACAGCATGTGACCCGGCAAGCCATGTATCCATGAATATGTGGGGCTTTACACCGGATTTCTTAGACGAACTTGAAAGCGGTTTCCGCACATTCTTATCAGAGCAAAAGGAAGGCGATATTAAGAGCGAATATCTGCTTCCTACGATTGTAGACCAGTTAATTAAGTCCGGCAGAGCCAATGTATCTGTTCTTGAAACAACAGATAAGTGGTTTGGTGTTACATATAAGGAAGATAAGCCGGTTGTAGTAGAGTCTATTAAGAAACTGATTGCAGAAGGAAAGTATCCTGAAAAACTGTACAAATAATAAGGAGTAAGGGCAAATGAAAAAGTTTGCAAGATGTGTTCTCATATTAATATTTGTCATCATTGTCAGCGGTGCCTGCGGTTATTTTTACGAAGACAAGACATTGACAACGATGTATACCTCAACAACACAGCTTTATGTAGTACCGGGAGAGGAAAATGAAGCAACTGTCAGAGCAGTAAATGGCGGACTCAAAGATGATTTTATCATTGTTTTTAAGAGCAATGTTGTTATTCAGGAAGCGCAAAGAATTGCAGGAACATCAGAAGATATTGCATCATATCTTACGGTGTCTTCACCGGCAAACAGTAATATCGTTGAGATTACCTGTACCAATCCGGACCAGAATACGGCAAAACAGTATGTGGATGCGGTTGCAAAGACTGCATTAAAGACAACCAGCATTATTCCGGTAAAGTCCATTCAGATTTTATCAGAAGGAACCTCTACGAATACACCGGTGAAGCCGGATTTATACCGTAATACGCTGATGATTGCAGGCGCGTGCGGAGCAGTCTGTGCAGTGCTTGAAATCATTATTGTCCTGATACTGTGTGCATTTAAAAAGCCGGAAGACCATTCAGATGATGAATTTGAATATGAAAAATATTACGGCAAATATGCAGCCTTGCGTGCACCGCAGCCACAGCAGTTTATTGATGATAAAAAGCATGAGGAAGAAAAGCGGGAAGATGACAATGTAAAACAAAGCCATGAGCCGCAGCCACAGAAAAAACATTCTGAACCGCAGGAAATGAAAGACATTTTAGAAGATTTTGACGAAGATTATGCGGAAGAAGATGAAGATGTGTTTGCCGATGACGCTTTAGAAGACGAAGATGAACCGGAAGAAGCGAAGGCATTACAGGAAGCGGCAATTACGCAGGAAGAAGCCGGACAGGAACCGGATTCACAGATGAAAGTTTCACAGCAGGAAGAAAAACAGGAAACGGCAGAAACGTCGGAGGACACTCATCCGGATACAGAGGAAGATGTATTTGCAGATGCCACATCTGATGATGATGAAACTGATGATGAATTTGACGGTGATATCTTGGAAGGCGATGTCGTAGAAGATAATGACTCAGACGATGATGTTATACAGGAAGACGTTGTAGAAGAAGATATCGTGGAAGATGTTTCAGACGAAGCTGCTGCAGCAGAAACCGGAACGGATAAAGCGAAGGTGGCGGAAGTACCGGAAGAAACCGCAATTGATATATACCGCGTGGGACAGCAGTCCAGCAGCCGGGTAATTGCAAGAATTCAAAAGTAAAGGCAGGTTTTGTAAGTGTTTAGTGTTAATATTGATAAATTAATAAAAATGACACCGCTGGAAGCAGAAAGCTATGCAAAAGCTGCGGATTCACTGGAAAATCTGCTTGCAGATAAAGGAAATATGCTGGCGGTTGTCGGCAGCGGCATGAGTTCTTTTAAACTTGCAGCGGCATTTATGGAAAAAGAAAAACGTGTATTATTTGCCGATGCAGATTTTAGTCAGGAAGTTTTTTTGGGAAAATATAAGCTTGGCAAAAATTTAAAAGGCATTTTTGATTATACACAGGGTGAGGGTACTGCCAAAGATATCATCTGTGTAACAAACCGTGAAAAACTGGATGTTGTGTTTACGGGAAATGTTGAAAACCTGCGTTTTGACGGCACAGCTTTAAAGACGGTGCTTGAAGAATACGCAAAGGAGTATGATCTTGTAGTTGTGCAGTCTGATGAACAGGGCAGAACGGCCGGTGTATGCGATGCAGCCGTTCTGATACTGGAGGAGTCACAGTACAGTGAACTGACTGCCGAAACAAGAATAGCAGAACTTGACAAAAACGGATGTACAGTGTTAGGTGTGATTATTGATGAATGATAAAATGGAGCAGTTTGTAAAATGGGTGGAAGAATCGGATAATATAGTATTTTTTGGCGGTGCAGGCGTGTCCACAGAAAGCGGAATTCCGGATTTTCGGAGTGTGGACGGTCTGTATCATCAGAAATATGACTATCCGCCGGAAACCATTTTAAGTCATTCTTTTTATATGAGGAAACCGGAAGAATTTTTCCGCTTCTATAAAAACAAGATGCTTTTTCCAAAGGCAGAGCCTTCCACAACGCATAAAAAGCTGGCCAAACTGGAAGCAGACGGAAAGTTAAAAGGCATTGTGACCCAGAATATTGATGGTCTGCACCAGAAAGCGGGCAGCCGTCATGTCATTGAACTACACGGTTCGGTATTGCGCAATTACTGTGAGCGATGTCATCAGTTTT
This sequence comes from Lachnospira intestinalis, assembly GCF_040095895.1. Lineage (NCBI taxonomy): Bacteria > Bacillati > Bacillota > Clostridia > Lachnospirales > Lachnospiraceae > Lachnospira > Lachnospira intestinalis. The sequence continues at coordinate 87,296 of NZ_JBBMFS010000011.1, read as the reverse complement.
ATGGACTTGATGCCATTTTACAAAGTGAAGGAGTTCCGAAGTGCAGCTGCGGCGGAAGAATCAAACCGGATGTCGTATTATATGAAGAAGGACTTGATGAAGAAAACATTGAAGAGGCAGTCCGTTTAATCCGGGAAGCCGACATACTCATTGTAGGCGGCACTTCGCTGGGGGTTTATCCGGCAGCCGGGTTGATTGATTATTACCGCGGACATAAGCTGGTACTTATCAATAAATCCGAAACACCGTATGATAACCGGGCAGACTTGCTGATTCATGATGCCTTAGGTGAGGTATTTTCAAAAATTGGATAAACAGGAGTGCATATGGATTATCAGGTTGGAGATATTGTACAACTCAAAAAAAAACACCCCTGCGGAAGCAGTGAATGGGAAATTTTACGCGTAGGGGCAGATTTTAAGCTGAAATGCTGCGGCTGCGGTCATGAAATAATGGTCAGACGCTCGCTTGTAGAAAAGAATACAAAAAATTTAAAAAAGGCTTGAAATCATTTTAGATATATGATAAAATCATATCTTGTGATATATATTCCTTGTTCCTCTCTAATAGAGGGACCAACAAGACCAGAAGGAGGTGCGACGTAGAATGAATAAGTATGAATTAGCATTAGTTGTTAGCGCAAACGTCGATGAGGAAGTAAGAAATGCCACAGTTGAACAGGTGAAAGAATTAATCACTCGTTTCGGCGGTACAATTACTGACCCGGGTACATGCGAAAAGAAGAAGCTTGCATACGAAATCCAGAAGATGAGCGAAGGCTTCTACTGCTTCATTAAGTTTGATGCAGATGCAGCTTGCCCTGCTGAAGTAGAAAGCAGAATTCGTATCATGGAAAATGTAATCAGATTCTTAATCGTAAAAGACGGAGAATAATTGATTTTGATGTTTGGCTTACAACTCTTTGAATAGAAGAGGAGATTAAGTATGAACAAAGTGATATTAATGGGTAGACTGACCAGAGAACCGGATGTTCGTTATTCACAGAACTCTGACGGCTCTATGGCAGTTGCAAGATATACATTAGCTGTAGACAGAAGACGTGCTAGAACCAATAGCGACGGCGCTGAGCAGACTGCTGATTTTATCAGCTGTGTTGCATTTGGCAGACAGGGTGAATTTGCTGAAAAGTATCTTCATCAGGGAACCAAGATTGCCATTACCGGCAGAATCCAGACAGGAAGCTATACGAATAAGGACGGACAGAGAGTTTACACGACTGATGTAGTTGTTGAAGAACAGGAATTTGCAGAGAGTAAATCTTCAGCAGCAGCAAATAGTGGTGCTGCCTATACACCATCAAGACCGGAACCAAGTGCGGCAGCCGGAGATGGATTTATGAATATTCCTGATGGAGTGGAAGACGAAGGTTTACCTTTTAACTAAAACAGGAGGTAAATGAAATGCCAGAAAAGAAGTCTGAAAGACCAGAAGGTCAGATGAGAAGAAGACCAATGCGCAGAAGAAAGAAAGTATGTGCATTTTGTGCAGATGCCAACAAGGCTCTGGATTATAAAGATGTTGCTTTATTAAAGAAGTATGTTTCTGAAAGAGGAAAAATCCTTCCAAGAAGAATCACAGGAAACTGTGCAAAGCATCAGAGAGCTCTTACAGTAGCTGTTAAGAGAGCAAGACACGTAGCATTAATGCCATACAGCATTGATTAATTAGTGGATTGAAAAGCCATGATATCGAAAGGTATCATGGCTTTTTTGTTTACTTTAAATACGAGAAATGATATAATAGTATCACTTTAGGGTTATTGGAGAAGTTGCGATGTTTAATAAAAATGACGGAACCAAAGCGTTTAAACCGGTTGGCAGACTGCGGGTATTTTTTGCGCTGCCGTTTTATATTGCTGTCCTGCTGATTGTGTTAAATATAGTTTTATATTTTATTGACTTTCCGGCGGCAACAGTCATGTCTGTATTTATGGTATTTTATATTGCCATTTATTTATATATGCAGCTGGCATTAAAACCGGGCATTATGCACGATATTATCGCTTTTTCATCAAATTATTCACAGGTGCAGCGGCAGCTTTTATATGAGCTGAGTGTGCCATACTGCCTGTTAGATACCAATGGCAGAGTGATGTGGCTGAATAAGGCAATGTGTGCCTGCATTAATAAGAAGAAAGATTTCAAGAAAAACATATCAACGCTTTTTCCTGAAATTACTGCCAACATTTTCCCGACAGGAGAAGAGCCGAAGGAAGTACGCATTACGTATGAAGAGCGGGATTACTGTGTGGAAATGAAGCGGATTAGCGCCGATATGCTGTTACAGGATGTCGGACTGGTGGAAAGTGACGATAAAGACTCGTTTATTGCACTGTATATGTTTGATGAAACCGATGTCAATATGTATCTTCAAAAGTTAAATGACGAACAGTTTGTTGCAGGGCTGATTTATATTGACAATTATGAAGAAGCCTTAGAGAGTATTGATGATGTGCGCCGTTCGTTATTTATCGGTCTGATTGACAAGCGTGTCAACAAGTATTTTGCAACCGGAGCGGCAGTTGTGCGGAAACTGGAAAAGGATAAGTATCTGGCAGTTTTCCGGTATAAATATTTAGAAAAGCTGCTGGCGGATAAATTCAGCATTTTAGAGGATATTAAAAGTGTAAAAATCGGCAATGAGATGACACTGACTTTAAGTATCGGTATTGGAACGGGTGCAGATAATTATGCGGGAAATTATGATCTGGCAAAAGCCGCAATGGATCTGGCACTGGGACGCGGCGGCGATCAGGCAGTGGTCAAAAAGGGCGACAAGATTTTATATTACGGCGGTAAGAGCCAGCAGATGGAGAAAAATACCCGTGTAAAGGTGCGTGTAAAAGCACATGCGTTAAGGCAGATTTTAGATACAACGGACAATGTGCTTGTTATGGGACATAAGCTGGCGGATATTGATTCCTTTGGTTCGGCAATCGGTATTTATACCATCTGCCGCAAGCTCGGCAAAAATGTGCATATCGTCATCAACGAGGTTACAAGCAGTGTCAAACCGTTTATGAAACGTTTTATTGGCAAGGACGAATATCCGGAAGATTTATTCCTTTTAAAAGAGGAAGCACCGGAGTATGTGGATGCGGCAACGGTGGTAATTGTGGTCGATGTCAATAAGCCGCAGCTTACGGAATGCCCGGAACTGCTTGATAAATGTAAAACCATCGTTGTATTTGACCATCACAGACAGTCCAGTGACCAGATTACGGGAGCGGTGCTGTCTTATGTAGACCCGTATGCCTCTTCCGCTTCTGAAATGATTACGGAAATGATTCAGTATGTGGACGATAACATTAAGATTAAGGCATTTGAAGCTGATGCATTGTATGCCGGTATTAATATTGATACGGATGGTTTTAATAGCAAGTCAGGACCAAGAACATTTGAAGCGGCAGCATTTTTAAGACGGCATGGTGCGGATGTGACGCGTGTGCGTAAAATGCTCCGCAATGATATGGACGAGTATAAGGCGGTCGCACATGCGGTCAGCAGAGCGGAAGTATACCGTGATGCATTTGCAATTGCAATCTTTAATGGCGAAGGACTGGAAAGCCCGACAATCGGTGGTGCAAAAGCGGCAAACCAGCTTTTGGATATTTCGGGAATTAAAGCCTCATTTGTCATTACAGAATATAATGAAAAAATTTATATCAGTGCAAGGTCTATTGATGAGGTCAATGTCCAGCTTGTCATGGAAAAATTAGGCGGCGGCGGGCATATGAGCATTGCCGGAGCACAGCTGACAGGCTGTACCGTTAAAGAGGCGGTCGATACCATCAAAGAAACACTGGATAATATGCTTGCGGAAGGAGAAATATAGAAATGGAAGTTATTTTATTAGAAGATGTAAAGTCATTGGGTAAAAAAGGTCAGATTGTAAAGATTAATGATGGCTATGCAAGAAATTTTGTACTGCCAAAGAAGTTAGGTTTAGAGGCAACACCAAAGAATTTAAACGATTTAAAATTGCAGAAAGCAAGAGAAGCCAAAGAAGCAGCAGAAGAATTACAGGCAGCAAAGGAACTGGCAGTAAAGGTAGAAGAAAAGCCGGTACGCCTGACCATGAAGACCGGTGAAGGCGGAAAGACATTTGGTACAATTTCTACAAAGGAAGTTGCTGCCGCTGCAAAAGAGCAGCTGGGTCTTGATATTGATAAGAAGAAAATGAAGCTGGACGAGCCGATTAAGACACTGGGTAATCATATTATTACTGTAAAGCTTCACAAAGATGTTACAGCAAAACTCACTGTTTCAGTAGGGGAAAGTAAATAATGGACGATATTGCAATCACCAGAATTATGCCAAACAGCCTGGAGGCGGAGCAGTCTGTGATTGGTTCAATGTTAATGGACAAGCAGGCGATTATCAGTGCAGGCGAAATCCTTTCGGCAGACGACTTTTATCACAGACAGTATGGAATTATGTTTCAGGCCATGGTTGATATGAACAATGCGGCAAAACCGGTGGATATTGTTACCTTGCAGGAAGCACTCAAGGAAAAGGATGTACCGCCTGAGGTTTACAGTCTTGAATTTATCAGGGAACTGCTGGCAGCCGTGCCGACATCTGCCAATATCCGGCATTATGCGACGATTGTAAAGGATAAGGCGATTTTAAGAAACATTATCCGGGTCAATGACAGTATTGCAACAGCGTGTTACGAGGGTAAGGAAAGTACAGAAGATATTCTTGCCGATACGGAGAAACGTATCTTTGAACTCGTAAAAAATAAAGGCGGACATGAATATATGCCGATTGATAAAGTTGTATTGGAAGCACTGGATAAGATTTCCATAGCTGCCAAAAACAGAGGTGCAGTTACCGGTGTGCCGACCGGATTTAAAGATCTGGACACGTATTTATCAGGCTTACAGCCGTCGGATTTTGTACTGGTTGCGGCGCGTCCGTCTATGGGTAAGACAGCATTTGTCTTAAATGTGGCGGAAAATGTGGCGATTAAGCAGGGCATTACAACAGCCGTATTCAGTCTGGAAATGTCCAATGTACAGCTTGTTAACCGTATGCTCAGTCTGGAATCGACCGTTGATGCGGATAAAATCCGTAAAGGCCGTCTGGATTCCAATGACTGGGGTAAGCTCATTGAAGGCGCCGACAGCATTGCAAAATCGCAGCTGATTATTGACGATACGCCGGGTATTTCGATTGCGGAGCTGCGCTCAAAGTGCAGAAAGTACAAAATGGAAAATAATCTCGGACTGGTAATTATCGATTACTTACAGTTAATGAGCGGAAACGGAAAGACGGATTCCAGACAGCAGGAAATTTCGGATATTTCCCGTTCATTAAAGGCACTTGCAAGAGAACTCGATGTGCCGGTGGTAACGCTTTCACAGCTCAGCCGTGCGGTAGAACAAAGACCCGACCATCGTCCGATGCTTTCGGATCTGCGTGAATCGGGTGCAATTGAGCAGGATGCCGACGTTGTTATGTTTTTATACCGTGATGATTATTACAATAAGGATACAGACATTAAAGGCATTGCGGAAATTATTATTGCAAAACAGAGAAACGGTCCGATTGGTACGGTAAAAATGGCGTGGATACCGGAACAGACCCGTTTTGCGGATTTACTCACAAAAGAACAGATTCCACACTGATGAAAGAAATATTTTTAATATCAAAAAAGAACCGGAAACAAAGAATATCCTTTATTTCCGGTTCTTTTTTTGTGTCTTGAAACACGTTTAATGAATAGTTGTATGTAGTCTACTGTGGGTTTGGAGCGCCTACAGGACAGACACCGGCACAAGCGCCGCAGTCTACACATACATCAGCATTGATTTCCATATGAGAAGCGCCTTCAGAGATAGCTTCTACAGGACATCCAGCTGCACAAGCACCACAATTGATGCAGTCATCGTTAATTACATATGCCATGATTCAATCCTCCTTAGATTTTGTTAGTTCATTATACGATATTTACAGTTAAAATTCAACTATCGGATAATAGTTTCTTTGTTAAGAGTATAAAAAAATGCAACATTTTTTATAAAAAATGTTGCGTTTGCGGAAAGCAATTTGTTTCTGAACGAAACAAATTGACATAATGATAAAAACAAGGAGGTAAAAACCTCTGCTCCTGCTTAGGACAGAATGTGAGCAAGCTCACATGGCATTTTTCCTTCGGAAAAACAAGGAGGTTTGTATGGTAAAGCTTACGTTAAGACCGGGTGAGTTTATTGATATCGGTGAGAATGTCCGTGTGATTTTTTCAGGTGGTTCGGCAAATAACATTCATTTGCTGGTTGATGCACCCAAAGAAGTCAATATAGCAAGAAGCTCAGCCGGAAAGAAAAAGGAACAGCCGGAACAGAGTGCTCGGACATATTACAGGAAAAAAGGTATATCCGAAGAAGCACAGCGTGAGATTGTCAGCATTTTAATGCGCGAAAAGAAGCGCAACGCGGTAAATGAAAAGCCGTGACGGCAGATGAGAAAATCAGTATCATAGAATCAGAATATAACATTGAAGCGAAAAATGAATTGCGAAAGGATGTGAGGAAAGTGAGCGGATTAGGAGAAAGCCTTGTGGAAAGTGCGGCAGAAGAAGCATGGGAACAGAGCAAAATTAAGTTTATCATCAATATGAACGAAAAAGGCTACACAATAGAGCAGATAGCCGACGTTACGGAAAAGAGCAGGGAAGAAGTCGAGGCAGTACTGGAAAAAGAGAAATAATGTGCGGCGGCTTTAAGCAGAGATTCAATGAATACTTGACATTTTAATGGGGCAAGCTTATAGTAGAATCATTACGATAAACAGGAGGAACATATTTATGACAAGAATAACCAAGGATACAACAATTGGCGAAGCAATTCAGTATGATGCAGGGATTGTTTCAATTCTTATGGGTGCAGGAATGCACTGTGTTGGATGTCCGTCATCAGCAGGTGAAACATTAGAAGAAGCTGCTATGGTTCATGGTTTAGACTGTGATGAATTATTACAGGATATTCATGACTATCTTCAGTCAGTAGGTTAATTCATAAATAAAATAAAAGCGGCGGGATTTACGTTTAATCGGTAAATTCCGCCGCTTTTTAGATGATATGCCGGGGGACGGCATACATTATATTTAAAAGCTAAAGTTTTGCCATAACCTGTATTGCACGGTTTTTTATAATGGAATCCATGTGTTCCGTGAAAAATAAAAGGCTGCTGTCCGGAAGATATTCTTTTTTGCCGTATTCGGAAAGAATGTTGCAGGTCTTGTTAAAGTCCACAGAAGAACAGCGGGTCTTTTCCAAAAATACATAGTAGCGCCCGTTGGTATGCTTAAATAAATGACTCTTGTCATTGTATACCGGAAGAACGGCTTTTGCGGCCTCACTGAAGGCATCCAGATTTTCAAAAGAAAAGCAGCGGATGACAGGGGCGTCTTTTTGTGTATCGGCAGACGATTCCGGTTTATTTGCCGCAGGTACGGGGACAGTTCCGGTGCCTTTTGAACCGGATGCCGAGTCTTTATTCAGATAATCATTTAATTTGCTGAAAATATTTAAAACGTCATCTTTAATGGAATCCGCGTCTGTATCAGATTCATTTAACTCATCATTAGCAGATGGCAGTGCATGTGCTGCTGATGCATCAATTGTTTCCATGGAATCATAATCCTCATAGGGGTAATCATAATCCTCATAATCGTCGTCCGGGTCGGACGGCGAAAATTTGGAAAAACGGGTATCCAGTTCTTCCGGATCGTCTACCTTTGTAACAATTAAAACGATACAGTCAGCAGAAACAGGAATTGCTTCAATCATCAGAGGAATATCTTCCGCTTCAAAACCGAATTCATAGGAAGCCTGCTGCATCATATCCTGAAAAAGCTTTTTTGCCTTTTCACTGCCGTAAGCCAGTTCACTGATTTTTAACTGCCGGGCTGCCAGGTCAGATTTATTCAGGGTGCAGCGTATTTGGTTTTCACTTAATTTTTCGATTTTCATATTATCACTTCCTATCACTATTGTCCTAAATTTATAATACCCATTTTTAGTGGATATGTAAAGGTTATATTGATGAATATATTATAAGAAATTGTAAAAAAATAAAAATAAATAAAAGATAATTTTGAAAAAATTTTATCAAAAAAAGAAAAAATATATTGCAAATTCAATATTTTTATAGTATACTCTTTATTGAGCTGGTCAATGATAATTTTATATGCCGATATGGAAAGGAGTGGTCCTATGGTAAATTAATCTCAGAAGCGTATGATATCATCAGTGTGCAGGCACAGACGCATCATTCAACGGTGTATCTTGTAAGGCATAAGAAGCTTAATGTACTGCGTACAGCAAAGTTCGTCAGAAAAGATACCGGCGGATATATGCGAATCCTGCGGGAAGCTGATTTTCTAAAAATTCTCAGACATTCCGGAATCCCCTTAATATATGATATTGCTGAAGATAAAGATAGTATCTGCATAATTGAAGAATTTATATCTGGTAAATCTTTGACAGAATACGTGGCAGAATACAGAATGCTTACAGCTGCGCAGATAACAGACTTTGTGCTGCAGATATGTGACATACTGGAATATTTGCATAGTCAGGGCAGCAAAGGAATGGTTCATCTGGATTTGAAACCGGATAATATTCTGATTACAGATACAGGCAGTGTAAAACTCATCGATTTTGACAATGCAGTCAGGATGGGAGAAAGATATGCCACACATTACGGCAGTATCGGATTTGCGGCGCCGGAGCAGTACCACAGGCTGTATCAGGACTGCCGGGCAGATATTTATAGTCTGGGGATGTTAATTTTGTACATGGACAACGGACATGTACAATGTCACGCAGAATCTCTGCATCATAAGAAGTTTTATCCCATTGTAAAAAAATGTATTCATCACAGTATATGGCAGCGTTACCGCAGCGTGAAACAGGTAAGGCAGGCGGTATACAGTTTACAGGCAGAAAATGAATTATCAGAGAACATAAAAGCTCAAAACATTTCTCTTTATGGCACAAAACACGGTGTCGGGACAACGCACATAGCACTTTGTCTGACGGCATATCTTACCCGGAACGGTTTTCGCGCGGTTTATGTGCAGGAAGCAGATGAAGAAGATTTTATCTGCGAAATCCGTCAAAGCATCTTACAGACTGACGGAACGTTCCGGTGTGGAACAATTGCAGTATGTCCGCAGTATCATGGTGCGGTACAGGCTGACCTGTATGGGTACGACTATATCGTAAGGGACTGCGGCACAATTGCGGGGTTGTCAGCGCAGGCAGACATTAAAATTGTTGTGACAGACTTCGGATACCGCAGAAGGCTGGAGTATGAACGGCTTTTACAGTCAGATAAGGACAGTCTGATTTTTGTGAATCATACAGACGGGAATGTTTTTTATAAAGAAACAGGCAGGCTTGAAATTAAACGGCAGTTTTACAGGATACCGTGTGTCTATGACTGGAACAATGGCAGTAAATTATTAGACAGGGTATTTTTGGAAGCGTTGTCTGCAGTGATTTCTAAACCGTGCCGAAAGCAGGTGAAAGGTGGTGCAGGTGCTGGCCGGAAGTACATTATTTCAAAGAATAAGTAAAAAAAGCACGGCAGTCCGTTGGGGTGCAAAAGCAGTATCACCCTGCGTTATTGCAGTTATGGGTATTGGCGGGAGTGTCGGAACGACACACCTTTGCATGATGCTTGCAAACAGCATGGCAAACGGGCTTAAGGTGCGGACCGCATTTGTTGAGTACGGCGTGCATGATACGGGCAGTGCCTGCCTGCATCTGGCACAAGAAACAAAAAGTCTTTCGGGTGACATTCACACATTTCAATATGCAGGAATTGATTTTTACCGGTGTATTTCGGAAGAAGAACTTATAAAAATTTCAGCAATGAAATACGAGGCAGTCATACTGGATATGAAATATGGCAGCAAAGAGGTGATGACGGAGTTTTTGCGCAGTGATTTAAAGATTGTCGTTGCCGGCATGAATTTATGGCAGGCAGGACGGCTGAAAGCATTTTTAAAAAATGAGAAACTGCCGTCATCGCACTGGCGCTGTGTCACACTGGGTTATGACAGGAAACTGGCAAAAAAGCTGGAAAAAGAATACGGCATCCGGGTTGGGCTGATTCCGGCAGAGCGAAATCCGTTTGAGTTATCACCGGACGGATTTTTGGAACTTGTAAAATTAACAGAGATGTAAAAAGAAACTACAGACATCATACGGTTTATTTACGGACACCGGATTTTAAACCTATGAATATATATCACAAAATTACAAAAGTTTCTGTATGAATCCCCCTTTGTGCAGAAAAAAGGCAGGGAATGGACAAAGAAAGAACATTCCCTGCCCATTTGGTATTGAGAAAAGCCAAAATCTCGTTTATAATTGTCGTACAGTTTTAGTGTACAGGAAAACAGGAACGCCGTAAGGCAGGGTTAAAGGAGAAAATCATGGAACGGGATAGAAAAAGAAAATTATGGAAGATAACAGCGGCAGTATCAGCAGGGATTCTGGTAATTCTTGCAGCGGTGCTGCTGATAAGAAAATATATGCCGACAGGTCAGAAAATGAGCGGATATGATTATTTTAAGACAGATTCGGCAGCAGAAAATGACAGCACACTGGTGATATTGGACAATGAAATACTTTACGATAAAGGGCGCTATATAGACGGAAGGCTGTATTTACAGCAGTCATTTGTACAGGATAATGTCAATATGCGTTTTTATTATGACAAAGAAAGCAATGCGGTTTTGTATTCGGACTGGAGCGCAGTCTATACGTATTATCCGGACGTCAAGGGGTATCGGGACCAGAACGGTAATACGTATGATACGGAGTATGAAGTGATAAAAACGGCAGACGGTGTGATTTATATCAATTTCGAATACATGGCAGCAGTCAGCAACATTTCCTATGAATATGCAAAAGAACCACAGCGTCTGGTGCTTCATACAACCCATGAAGAACAAAATGAAGTGACAATCCGCAAAAACACTGTGGTGCGGTATCGTGCAGGTATTAAAAGCAAAGTACTTGAAAAGGTGAAAAAAGGTACAGTGTGCCAGTACGTGGGTGCGGTAGATGATGACTGGATTGAGGTGATTACGCCGTCCGGTTATCAGGGCTATGTGAAAAAGAATGCGGCTTCGGATGTATACACGGCAGTACCGGAAGATACATATACGGAAGAATACCAGTCCAATCTGTGCGGTTACAAGGTGAATATGACGTGGTTTCAGGTAACACAGCGTGCCGCCAATGCTTATATTGATACGTATTTAGAGGATGTTTCCGGTATTAATACGATTTCACCGACATGGTATTCGATTGCAGACGGCACCGGAGAGCTGACCAGTCTGGCATCGGATACGTTTGTAAGCAATATGCACGCCAGGGGCTTAAAAGTGTGGCCGCTTGTCAATGATTTTAATAATAATGTTGATTATGCAGCGTTTTATTCCAGTAAAACGGCAAGAACGAAGCTGATTAACAACCTGATGCAGGAAGCACGTCAGTATGGTTATGACGGCTACAATATTGATTTTGAATATGTAAAGAAAGATTTCGCGGACGATTATTTACAGTTCTTGCGGGAACTGTCTATCGCATGCCAGAATAACGGGCTGGTGTTATCCGTGGATAATTACAAACCGGCAAACCACAATGCCCATTATGAACTGGCAGAACAGGCGGTTTTTGTGGACTACATTGTGATTATGGGGTATGATGAGCATTACGCAGGTTCAGATGCGGGATCGGTGGCTTCCCTGCCATTTGTGGAGGACGGTATTTCAAGAGCTGTCAGCATGGTACCGTCAGAACAGGTGATTAATGCTGTTCCGTTTTACACGCGCATCTGGACGGAGAATGCCGGGGAAACCAAGAGCCGTGCAGTGGGAATGCAGGCGGCGATGGATGCTATGCAGGAAAATGGTGCAACAGCCGAATGGGACGAAACAACAGGACAGTATTACTGCACCTATGAAACATCCGCAGGAACGGTTCAGATATGGTTTGAAGAAGACCGCTCTATCGGTGAAAAGATGAAATTGTATTCAAAATACAAGCTGGGCGGTGTGGCAGAATGGAAACTGGGACTTGAAACCTCGTCGGTATGGAGTATTATTAGTAATGGACTAAACTACGCATCATAATAGAACGGTACGGTTCATACAATACAGTAAAAATAAGATGTGGCAGGGTAGTTTGAATCGAAAAAGACTGATTACGGGCATGACGGTGATTTTGCTGCTGGCAGTGTATACGGGAATGTATATTGTACTGCCCGCGGCAAGACAGACAGTAGGGAAAAATGAAACGTCAGAGAGCAGGCAGGAAGAAAATCAGACGGCACAGACAGACAGTACCAAAAGAACCGTTGTACTGGACAGCGGGCATGGCGGATTTGATCCGGGTAAAGAAAGCAGCGACGGCATATTAGAAAAACACATCAATCTTGCAATTGCAGAGCAGTTAAAGGAACTGCTGGAGAAAGAAGGAATCCGGGTTGTGATGACGCGGACAGACGATAATGGTCTGTATACAGAGAGTGATTCCAATAAAAAAATTGCAGATATGAAAAAGCGGTGTGCGATTATTGATGCAGCAAAGGCGGATATTGTTGTCAGCATTCATCAGAACAGCTATCAAAGCCCGGAAGTAAAAGGTGCGCAGGTATTTTATTATAAACATTCGGCAGAAGGTAAAAAACTGGCACAGATTTTGCAGAAATCTTTGAAGGAAAATCTGGATACGGAGAATAAGCGGCAGGAAAAAGAAGATAGTACATACTATATGCTGCTGCATACCGGTGCGCCGACTGTGATTGCGGAGTGTGGCTTTTTATCCAATCCACAGGAAGCGGCTCTGTTAAATACTGCCGAATACCGGCAGAAGGTCGCAGAAGCACTCTGCAAAGGAATATTGGAATATTTTACATCTACAGGAAAATGAAGAAAGCGCTGCATACGGCAGCAGAAATGGAAGGAACATGGAAACGATTATTGCACAAATCACAGAAAATGAAGAACAGAATCAAAAAATATATGAGCAGGCATCAGACATTTTAAAAAGAGGCGGTCTGGTAGCTTTCCCTACAGAAACCGTATATGGACTGGGTGCAGATGCGCTTGATGAGGAGGCATCGGCTAAAATTTATGCGGCAAAGGGAAGACCGTCCGATAATCCGCTGATTGTGCATATTGCGGATACAAAGGCACTGGAGGAGCTTTCCTGTGATGTTACCGCACAGGCAAAGCTTCTGGCGGAGAAGTTCTGGCCGGGACCGCTGACCATGATTTTAAAGAAAAGTGACTGTGTGCCAAAATCCATTACCGGCGGACTGGGTACGGTAGCCATCCGTATGCCGAGCCATCCGGTTGCAGCACAGTTAATCAGAACTTCCGGGGTGTATATTGCAGCACCGAGTGCCAATATTTCAGGGAAACCAAGTCCTACAAGAGGAGAACATGTCATTCATGATATGAAGGGCAGAATTGATATGATTATTGTAGACGATACGGTTGATATTGGTGTAGAATCTACGATTGTAGATTTAAGTGAAGATGTTCCTACAATTTTAAGACCGGGTTATATTACAAAAGAAATGCTTTCGGAAGTGCTGGGAGAAGTACGTATTGATCCGGCGATTATGGGCAGTGTAAAGCCGGGCGTTGTACCGAAAGCGCCGGGCATGAAATATAAGCACTATGCGCCCGATGCAGACCTTGCAATTGTAGAGGGTGACATCGATAAAGTTGTAGATAAAATCAACGCACTGACAAAGGAAAAAGAAGCCTTAGGATACCGTGTAGGTATTATGGCAACACAGGAAACAAAAGACCGCTATGAAAGCGGTGTTATAAAAGTAGTCGGCAGCAGAAAAGATGAGGCGACTGTCGCTCACAACCTGTACGCAGCTCTGCGGGAGTTTGACAAACAGCAGGTGGCATACATTTATTCAGAGGGCTTTTCTGAAAATCAGGTAGGGCAGGCAGTCATGAACCGGTTGATTAAAGCCGCCGGACATACTATAATAAATGTCTGAAAGTGACAGAAGCGAGGACTTTCTATGAATACGTATAGCAGAATTTTGTTTGTCTGTGCAGGAAATACATGCAGAGGTCCCATGGCGGCGACAATCATGCAGCAGTTTGTACAGGATATGGGTATCCTTACAGATTCAAGAGGAATGGTTGTCTTGTTTCCTGAACCTTATAATCCCAAGGCGGTTGCAGTCTGTGCGGGACACGGCATGATTATGCCGAGTAACAGTGCAGCACAGCTTGAGAATACGGATTTTGACAACAACACACTGGTACTTGTGATGAATCAGTCAATGAAGCAGAAGATTTATGAAAGCTATGACCGGGCAATTAATGTGTATACGCTCGGGGAGTTTGCCGGAGCGGGCGAAACAGAAATTGCAGATCCGTATGGACGGGGCATTGATGAGTATAACCAATGTTTTGAACAGTTGTATGTATTGATTGAAAAAGCAGCAGAAATAATCAGAAAGAACATGGAGGAAGAAAAAGATGATAGCAATCGGCAGTGATCACGGCGGAGTAGAGTTAAAGGAAAAGGTAATCAAGCATTTACAGGCACGCGGCATTGAGTGTGAAGATACAGGCTGTTACAGCACAGAATCCTGTGATTATCCGGTATATGCAAAGAAGGTAACAGATCTGGTGACATCCGGAAAATGCGAACTGGGTATTTTAATCTGTGGTACCGGTATCGGCATGAGCATGGCAGCCAATAAAGAGGATGGCATCCGTGCGGCATTGTGCCATGACTGTTTCAGCGCGGAAGCCACAAAACAGCACAACAATGCAAATGTATTATGTATGGGTGCAAGAGTAATCGGGGAAGGACTTGCCTGCAAAATCGCAGACATTTTTATTGATACTCCGTTTTCAAACGATGAACGTCATATCAGAAGAATCAGCATGTTTGACTAAATGGCGGATTAGAAGAAAGGTCAGGGAATGCAATGAGCGATAAGAGAAAAGATTACATTTCATGGGACGAGTATTTCATGGGCGTTGCAAAGCTTTCCGCCCTGCGTTCGAAAGATCCGAATACACAGGTGGGTGCGTGTATTGTCAGCGAAGATAATAAAATTCTCTCCATGGGATATAACGGACTGCCAAGGGGCTGCTCCGATGATGAATTTCCGTGGTCAAGGGAAGGCGATCCGCTGGATAATAAATATCTGTATACGGCACACAGCGAGCTGAATGCCATTTTAAATTATCAGGGCGGCACATTGCAGAATGCAAAAATGTATGTGACACTGTTTCCGTGCAATGAATGTGCGAAAGCGATTATTCAGGCGGGCATTAAGACACTGGTCTATGACTGCGACAAGTATTCTGATACGGCATCGGTGATTGCATCGAAAAGAATGCTCAATGCCGCAGGCGTACGGTATTATAAATACGATTCGACCGGAAGAACCGTGCAGATTGAACTGTAGGGTTCCGTGGAAATATGCTGTTTGTGCATGACAGCATGGACAAAAACAGTACAGTGTGTTTAAGGAAAAGTGTAGATAAAAAGGACTGTAAATGACAAAGCGCGAAGAAAAATGCTCAGAGCGTACTGTCAGTTACAGTTCTTAAAAAATTCATGGAAATTGATGTACTTACGTGTTATTGCAGTTTTGATAAATGATTCAAAGCCGGATTTAATACTTCATACCGTTCCAGTTCATCTAAATAATCTTTAAAATCCCCGTTATAAATAATAGAAAGCAGTGCATTGAGGCGGTGCAGGGAAGTTACCAGCATATCATTGCTGATAATGGACATGCGGCAGGCATCTGCCAGTTCATCTAAATCCACAACGCGGACAAAACCGTCATTTTCAATAATAACATCGGCAAGCAGATCGGTAAAAATATAAGTGTCGGTATTTTTATCATAGCTTGTGTCAATAATATCACAGTAAATATAAGCGAGCGTTCCGTTCTCCTTATAAAATTTGCTGATTTTCCAGCCGTGTTTTACGACATAGTAGGATATTCCATAGGAAAATTCTTCCTTTGGATGCAGTGTTTTCCAGCGGGTAATGATATGTCCGTCTGAAATGGACACAATCGTATCATTTTTTAAGTGAATACATTCTGAAGGAATGAGGCGTTTTCGGTAAAGTTCAGGCATAGACCATCCTCCTGTAAAAGTAATTTGTGTAAAATTGTTTCACAACCAAAGTTTATGGGCAAATTATAGCAATTTTTATAGGAAAATTCAATGTAAATGAAAATATTTCTAAAATAAATGCACAAAAATAAATGGACTTTTTTGTCGAGAAATGTTATTATATTAACAAGCATATAGGTCGAAAGGAAAAAATATGAGTGGAAAGGGTTCACCGTATCGGAATATTGTCCTGATTTCGCAGATTGGTATTAATATGCTTGTTCCTGTGTTTATATGTGTAGCGGTCGGTGTATGGCTGGATAACAGATTTCATACATGGTTTACGCTTCCATTGCTGATATTGGGGATTGCCGCGGGAGCCAGAAATGCTTATGCACTTGCGATGGATACTATCAGGATGGACGAAAAAAGACGGAAAAAAGAACAGGAGGAGCAGATTCAAGAAGTTCTGCGAAAGGCGAAGGATGAGAAAAATCATCGACAGGATTAAAGAGTTAAATGAAGTGCTTCCGGAAGTGTTTCTGGTAGATTTGCTTTATCTGCTGGCAGGAGAGCTGGTTATCTGGTTTTTGGTACCCAATAAGCAGATGTGTGCCGTGGGATTTCTTATGGGTGTAGTCTATTCCATATTCTCATCTGTTCATATGAGTTTTCGGATTCGTAAGATTGTTTACGGTCACGCGAATGAATCAAAGACCCTGCTTATCGGATATTTTATCCGTCTTGCAGTGATGCTTGTACTGTTTACAGTATTATATCTGTTTCATATCGGCGATTTATTGTGCGCGCTGATAGGAATGTTTTCTATGAAAGTATCGGCTTATTTACAGCCGTTTACTAATAAAATATTATCAAAAAAAGGAAGGTGAGAAAGTGGGAAGCACAATGATGACATCATTGGTGGCATGCGACAGCAGTTTTATGATTAAGTCGCTCTGTTCATTCCGGATACCCGGGGTTGATTATGACTTCAGTATCAATACCACCCATGTGGCGATGCTTTTAGTGTCTTTGTTTATCCTGATTGTTGCGATTATTGCAAGAGTCAAGATTAATAAAGCAAACGCATCGGATACGCCGGGAATGTTCCAGAATATTATTGAGCTGGTTATAGAGATGCTTGGCAGCATGGTTGATGGAATTATGGGTAGGAATGCCAACAGATTTGTAAATTACATTACAACCCTGTTTATCTTTATCATAATTTCAAACATTTCAGGGCTTTTTGGTCTTCGACCACCAACGGCAGACTACGGTGTTACATTAGCACTGGGTCTGATTACATTTGTACTGGTACAGTTTAACGGTATTAAAAAGAATCACGTTGGGCACTTTACAGCATTGTTTCAGCCAATATGGTTTTTATTCCCAATTAATTTAATTGGTGAGTTTGCTGTACCGCTGTCTCTTTCACTGCGTTTGTTTGGTAATGTTATGTCAGGAACCGTCTTAATGGGCTTGATTTATGATCTGCTCGGACCGTATACGGTAGCGTATCCGGCCCTGCTGCATGCTTATTTTGATTTGTTTTCAGGCTGCATTCAGGCATACGTATTCAGTATGTTGACGATGGTTTATGTCAACGACAAGATTGCCGACTAAGGGCAAAATATTATTCTATTTAAATGGAGGAAATGAAACATGAATATTAGTGGACAGGAATTTATTCAGGCTATGTCAGCAATTGGTGCCGGTATCGCAATGATCGCCGGTGTAGGTCCTGGTGTTGGTCAGGGTATCGCAGCAGGTCACGGTGCAGCTGCAGTAGGTAGAAATCCGGGTGCAAAGTCTGATATCACATCAACAATGTTACTTGGACAGGCCGTTGCCGAAACAACAGGTCTTTATGGTTTCGCCGTAGCGATTATCTTAATGTTTGTACAGCCATTCAAAGGTTAATGCCAACAGATAAGTGTAGAAACATTTAAGCTGGCAGGAAGGAGGCTAAAAACTTGAATAATTTAGGTACATTTGTCGCTTTGGCAGAAGGCGGGCGATTATTTGGACTTGATTTGCAGCTTCTTCTCGACGCAGCAATCACTGCGGTGAACGTATTTATTCTTTTTATTCTGCTTTCTTATATTTTGTATAATCCGGTACGGACGATGCTTAAGAAAAGACAGGATAAGATTACAAGCGACAGAGAAACCGCTGAATCCGACAAGGCAGAGGCTCTCGCATTAAAGAAAGAATATGAAGAGAAGTTAAAAGCAGCTGATAAAGAAGCTGAAAGTATCCTGAGTGAAGCAAGAAAAGTTGCCATGCACAATGAGCAGAAGATTGTTGATGAAGCAAAGCAGGAAGCTGCACGAATCATTGAGCGCGCAAATGCGGAAGCAGAACTTGAGAAACAAAGAGTTGCAGACGAAGTAAAACAACAGATTATTTCAGTTGCTGCTGTAATGGCGTCAAAGTTTGTTGCAAAAGCAATGGATGATCAGGAAAATGATGCTCTGATTGAGCAAACTTTAAATGAAATGGGTGAGAATACATGGCTAAGTTAGTATCAGCAACTTATGGTGATGCGTTATTTGAACTTGCCGTGGAGGAATCCAAAGTAGATTCATTGTATGCGGAAGCAACAGACTGTTTGAAGGTTTTTGAAGAAAACAGCGAGCTTGGCAGATTACTGAATCACCCTAAGATTGATAAGAGTGAAAAAGAAAAGGTTATTGAAAATGCTTTTGGACAGTTTGTTTCAAAGGATATAACCGGTCTGCTTGTGCTGATGGTTTCAAAAGACAGGCAGAAACAAATTATGGAAACACTCCGGTATTTTATCGGCAAAATCAAAGAATATAAAAAAATCGGCAGCGCGGTAGTATCTACAGCAAAGCCGCTGACAGCCGCACAAAAAGAAAAAGTGCTTTCCAGACTGCTTGCAACGACAGGGTATGTGGATTTTGAGATTGATTATATCGTAGATGAGTCCCTCATCGGCGGTATGGTAATCCGAATCGGTGACAGGGTCGTAGACAGCAGTATAAAGACAAAATTAGACGAGTTTGCAAAGGATTTGAAAAAAATCCAGCTGGCATAACTTGTACATTAATAGAAAGAGGGTGCGTTGGCTCCATGAATTTAAGACCGGAAGAAATCAGCTCGGTAATTAAAGAGCAGATCAAAAGATATTCTACGGAACTCGAAGTATCTGACGTCGGTACGGTTATTCAGGTAGCAGATGGTATCGCCCGTATTCATGGCCTTGAAAAGGCGATGCAGGGTGAACTTCTGGAATTCCCGGGTGAAGTATACGGCATGGTTTTAAACCTGGAAGAAGATAACGTTGGTGCGGTTTTACTTGGTGATTCAAGAAACATCAACGAAGGAGATACCGTAAAGACAACAGGCCGAGTTGTAGAGGTTCCTGTTGGCGATGCGATGTTAGGTCGTGTCGTAAACGCACTGGGACAGCCAATCGACGGCAAGGGACCGGTTAATACCGAGAAGTTCCGTCAGATTGAACGAGTTGCCTCAGGTGTTATTACAAGAAAATCCGTAGATACACCGTTACAGACAGGTATCAAAGCGATTGATGCCATGGTACCAATCGGACGTGGACAGCGAGAATTAATCATCGGTGACCGTCAGACAGGTAAGACTGCCATTGCGATTGATACAATCATTAATCAGAAAGGTCAGAATGTAAAGTGTATTTACGTTGCAATCGGACAGAAGGCTTCAACCGTAGCTTCGATTGTAAAGACATTAGAAGAATATGGCGCGATGAGCTATACAACAGTAGTTGCATCTACTGCCAGTGAACTTGCACCGTTACAGTATATTGCACCATATGCCGGATGTGCGATTGGTGAAGAATGGATGGAACAGGGACAGGATGTACTTGTTGTCTATGATGACTTGAGCAAGCACGCAGCTGCATACCGTACACTTTCCTTACTCCTTAAAAGACCACCAGGACGTGAGGCTTACCCTGGTGATGTATTCTACTTACATTCAAGACTCTTAGAGAGAGCTGCAAGAATGTCAGATGAGTACGGCGGAGGTTCCCTGACTGCGCTTCCGATTATCGAAACACAGGCAGGCGATGTTTCTGCATATATTCCGACAAACGTTATTTCTATCACAGATGGTCAGATCTATCTGGAAACAGAAATGTTTAATGCCGGATTCAGACCTGCTATCAATGCCGGTCTTTCTGTATCACGAGTTGGTGGTGCTGCCCAGATTAAGGCGATTAAAAAGATTGCAGCGCCAATCCGTGTGGAACTGGCACAGTACCGGGAACTGGCATCTTTTGCTCAGTTTGGTTCAGAACTGGATGCAGATACAAAGGAAAAGCTCGCACAGGGTGAAAGAATTAAGGAAATGTTAAAACAGCCGCAGTATCAGCCAATGCCTGTTGAATATCAGGTCATGATTATTTATGCGGTTACGAAGAAGTATGTCATTGATGTTGCAGTAGACAGAATTCTCGATTTCCAGAAAGGATTGTTTGAACTGATTGATACAAAGTATCCGCAGATTCCGGAAACAATCCGTACAACAAAAGTGCTTGATGAAGAAACAGAAAAAGCTTTAATCAGTGCGATTGAAGAATTTAAGAAAACTTTCAAATAATAGCGAAGCTTAGAATGGAGGTAATTGATTATGGCCTCAATGAGAGACATAAAAAGGCGTAGAGACAGTATTCAAAGTACCGGTCAGATTACCAAAGCCATGAAGCTCGTTTCCACTGTAAAACTTCAGAAAGCGAAGGGAAAAGCAGAGAGCACAAAACCGTACTCCGATTTAATGTATGAAACTGTGAGCAATATTCTTGCAAAGTCAGGAAATATTAACCACAAGTTTTTAAAAGCAGGAGATTCCAATAAAAAAGCGGTGATTGTGATTACTGCAAACAGAGGACTTGCAGGCGGCTATAACAACAATATAGCCAAGCTCATTACAAATAGCGATATCCCGAAGGAAGATGCATATATTTATGCAATCGGACGAAAGGGTAGGGAAGTTCTTGAAAGAAAAGGATATGAAATCAAGGCGGATTATTCCGATGTGATTAACGAGCCGATGTACACCGATGCAAAAGAAATCTGCAATGAAGTGCTGGAGCTTTTCACAAACGGAGAAATTGGCGAAATCTATCTTTCTTATACATCCTTTAAGAACACCGTTGTCCACGAACCAAAACTCATTAAGCTGCTTCCGGTTGAACCGGAGCAGCAAAAAGAGGGCGGTACAGAAAGCACGGCACTGATGAACTATGAGCCGGATGAAGATGAGGCACTAAATATGATTATACCAAAGTACATCTGCAGTTTAATCTATGGTGCGCTTGTTGAATCCGTAGCGAGTGAGAACGGTGCCCGTATGCAGGCGATGGATAGTGCTACAAGTAATGCAGAAGAAATGATTTCAGACCTGTCATTGAAGTTTAACAGAGCACGTCAGGCTTCAATTACACAGGAACTGACAGAGATTATTTCCGGTGCAAACGCCATAGAGGGATAAAAAGTGAAACCGCATCAATGATGCAGCATGGAGGTAAAGAATGGCAGAAAGAAATGTTGGTAAAATTACTCAGATTATCGGTGCCGTACTGGATATTAAGTTTCCGGAAGGCACACTGCCAGAGATTAATTCAGCAATTGATATTCAGACAAAAGATGGCGGCAGGCTCGTAGTTGAGGTTGCGCAGCATCTTGGTGATGATACAGTAAGATGTATTGCCATGGGTCCGACAGACGGACTTGTCAGAGGTATGGAAGCAGAATCTACAGGTTCTGCTATTTCCGTACCGGTTGGTGAAGAAACTCTCGGTAGAATGTTTAATGTTCTGGGTGAACCTATAGATAATAAACCGGCTCCTGAAGTGAAACAGTACATGCCGATTCACAGAAAGGCACCTACTTTTGCAGAACAGTCTACAACAACAGAAATGCTTGAAACAGGTATCAAGGTTGTTGACTTACTGTGCCCTTACCAGAAGGGTGGTAAAATCGGTCTGTTCGGTGGTGCCGGTGTAGGTAAGACGGTATTAATTCAGGAACTGATTCGTAATATTGCAACAGAGCACGGCGGATATTCCGTATTCACTGGTGTAGGCGAACGTACCCGTGAAGGTAACGACCTTTACTATGAAATGAAGGAATCCGGCGTTATCGAAAAGACAACCATGGTGTTCGGACAGATGAACGAACCACCTGGAGCCAGAATGAGAGTTGGTTTAACAGGTCTTACAATGGCTGAGTATTTCCGTGATCAGGGCGGTAAGGATGTACTTCTTTTCATTGATAATATTTTCCGTTTTACACAGGCTGGTTCCGAAGTTTCAGCGCTTTTAGGACGTATGCCTTCAGCCGTTGGTTATCAGCCGACACTTCAGACGGAAATGGGTGCATTACAGGAACGTATTACATCTACAAAGAGCGGTTCTATTACATCTGTACAGGCCGTATACGTACCTGCCGATGACTTAACGGACCCGGCTCCGGCTACAACTTTCGCACATCTGGATGCGACAACCGTACTTTCACGTTCAATCGTAGAACTTGGTATTTATCCGGCTGTAGACCCGCTTGAGTCTACTTCCAGAATCCTTGACCCACGTATTGTAGGTGAAGAACATTATAAGGTAGCCAGAGCAGTTCAGGAAATTTTACAGAAGTACAAAGAATTGCAGGATATCATCGCAATCCTTGGTATGGACGAACTTTCAGAGGATGATAAGCTGGTCGTATCAAGAGCAAGAAAAGTACAGAGATTCCTGTCACAGCCATTCTTCGTAGCCGGACAGTTTACAGGTCTGGAAGGAAGATATGTGCCGATTAGTGAAACAATTCAGGGCTTTAAGGAAATCATCGAAGGTAAGTATGATGACATTCCTGAAAGTTACTTCTTAAACTGCGGTAATATTGATGACGTACTTGCAAAGTGTAAATAATCTGTAACAGGTTAAACGACACGGGTAAGAATGGAGGAATCAATGGCAGATATGAAGACATTCAGGCTGTTGGTAAACACGCCTGACAGAGTATTCTACAATGATGATGTGACAATGGTAGAGCTTTCCACAACGGAAGGTGAGATTGGTGTATATGCAGAACATATTCCTCTTACATCAGTACTGGTACCGTGTGTTATGAATATTCATGTAGATGGAGATGTAAAAAAAGCTGCTGTACACGGCGGAATTGTTGAGATTTTACAGGATAAGGTAACGGTGCTTGCAGAAATTGCAGAGTGGCCGGAAGAAATTGATGTAAATCGTGCCAATGAAGCCAAAACAAGAGCTGAACGCAGACTTTCAAGTAACGATCCGCATATTGATGTGGTACGTGCGGAAGCAGCGTTAAAGCGTTCTCTTGCACGACTGGGTGCAGCACGCTAAATAAATGTATAAACCTTCCAATTTATGGCGATACTTAAGAATACCATAAGTTGGGAGGTTTATTTATGTTCAGGGATTGTTGGGATTATATCTGTTATAAAATACAGGATACGATTTTAAAAAACGGACAGAAACAAAACAGGAAGAAACAAGAAAATATAAATAGGACAACACACAGAAAGGCGGGATTTTTGCTGCAAAAGACCGCGGTTGTTATTGCGGGAATTTTGTGGCTGATAGCGGCAGCGAGGGTATTTTGGAATATGCCGCAGACGGGTGTGCAGGAAAATGTTTTAAGTGCGTTTGGCAGTGCATCCTACAAGGAAGTGTGCGCAGATATTTCTGCATATGGCAAATATGGCAGTATGGAGCTTACGGATACGGCAAAAGAGATTATCCTGGAAAAGGCGGCAGAAAAAATAGGGATTAACCGGTATACGATAGAACAGACAAGCCGGGACAATGTGGAAACAATGCAGCTTTCCCAAAACGGTGAAAACGGCAGTGTTCTTTGCAGATTTATAACGATTCATCAGGAAAATGTGGAGTACGAGCAGTACCTTTACATCGGTGTGACATTAAAAAATACGGTAGATGCTTCTTTTACATATGAGAAGCTCATTCGTCAGATAATGGAAGAAATGCAGATTGATACGGAAGTCAATGTCAATTTAAAGGGACAGATTCACGGGGCGCTTACCGATACGCAGAAAGAGCAGTTTGCACAGGATATGCTTGATATGATGAATGCAAAACTAAGTGTCGGTCGTCATATGGAAGATGTGTATACTGTATACGCATATAACAAAGGGATTAAAAATTATATTATGATAGGAAAAGACAAGGTGAATGTCAATATCTGCATCGGATATGACGAAGAAAAAAATGAAACCACGGTGTATCTTGCGACACCGATGAATATGCAGGATTACTAAACGGCAGACTATGAAAATCTGCATTTAGGCTTGTAGTTTTTTGGTAAACAGATTAAAATAAAACTATTCATCAATATTTGAAAGTAAAAGAGGAACAAATCAGTGACGATAGAAGAATTACTTGAACAGTGCATCCAGAAGAATCTGATTGATCTGACAATCAGCGGATTAAAAAAGAAAAACGAAGAACTTCCGGTAAAGATAAAGGTACGTCCGGTTGCCATGAAAGATAAAATAGAATATCAGGTTTCAGAGTTTATCGGAAGGAAAGTATTTCATAAGAATTATAAAAAAGACGAATTGAAAAAGAAGATTACAGACTGGATGCAGGAGGACTACAAGCAGGCACAGTTTACCATGACCGATGCAACGGCACAGATTTTGTCCGGGAAGCACAGCCAGACCGTGAAATACAAAAAATGTAAGGAAGTCCGGGTGCAGAGGGATTTGTCGCACAACCGTACCAAGCGTTACATTCTGCCGGAAGGAACGCCGGTTGGATTTCTGATTGATCTGGGTGTTATGACCAAAGAGGGTAAAATTGTACGGCAGAAGTATGATAAATACCGTCAGATTAACCGCTTTCTGGAATTTGTCGAAGACATTCTGCCGCAGTTAAGCAAAGAACGGGAGCAGACGATTATTGATTTTGGCTGTGGAAAGTCCTATCTGACCTTTGCCATGTACTATTATTTAAAGGAACTGAAAGGCTATGATATCCGTATTATCGGGCTGGATTTAAAGGAAGATGTCATTGCACACTGTAATGAGTTAAAGGACAAATACGGCTACGGAAAGCTGTCATTTCTTGTCGGGGACATTGCATCCTATACCGATGTTGATGCGGTTGATATGGTGGTGACACTGCATGCGTGTGATACGGCAACGGACTATGCGCTGGCTAAAGCCGTGCAGTGGGGCGCAAAAGTCATTTTATCCGTACCGTGCTGCCAGCATGAAGCCAACAGAATGATGGAAAATGAACTGTTACAGCCGGTGTTGCAGTATGGTATCTTAAAAGAACGCATGGCGGCAATTATGACGGATGCCGTACGGGCAAATCTTCTGACAGCAAAAGGGTATGACACACAGATACTGGAATTTATTGATATGGAACATACACCGAAAAATCTGCTGATTCGTGCGGTTTATACCGGAAAAGACAGTGAAAATGCAGCAGAAGCATTGAAAAATATGGAGGAAGCACTCCATTTGAATCTGACCTTAAATAAACTGATGGGCGAATAGGCCGCAGATGGATAATGGAAAGGATTAAGTTATGGACAACAGGGAAAATGCTACATATAAATATATTATATTGGCAGTCGCATTTATGGTAACTGTCGTGGTTACATTTATATCCATGAATTATGAGACGTCAGCCATATCGACAATGACAATGACACAGGCAACGCTTCCGGTCGTTATGATGCAGACCGAAGAAGGCCAGTTGTATAACCGGTTATACGGTTATACACAGAAAGTCGATGCTTCAATGATGGGAGAAACACTGACACCGCTGCCGACAGATAAGAAATTGTCCGTTGTAGTGGATTTGTATGGACAGGAATTAGAGGGTGTTTCGTACAAGGTAAGAGATTTAAGCGATTTATCGCTGATTGAAAATACAAAAGTAGAAGATTATACGCAGGACAAAAGCCGTGCAGATGTTGTGCTTAATATTAAGAATCTGATTGATAACAATAAAGAATATCTGTTAGAGGTTACGATATCGACAAAAAAGCAGGAAGAAATTTATTATTACACGCGGATTATCAGCGGTACGGATTTTCAGGTGCAGGATAAATTGAATTATGTGCTGGAACTCAACAGCTATGCGTATGACCAGACACAGTTGAAAAATCTGACACAGTATCTGGAAACGACATCTTCCGGAGATAATTCCAATTTCGGAAAGGTCAATATTCACAGTAAGCAGTCACAGGTTGGCTGGGGTGAATTAGGACCGTTTATTGAAAGTGACAGAATTCCTTCAATTACACAGATTGGTCAGGAAACGGCAGAAATTACAATAGATTATATGGTGGGTGCAGAAAATGATAATAATTCCTATGATACATATCGTGTAAAAGATTACTATAAAATACGCCAGTCCGGCAGTAAATTGTATCTGCTCGATTATGAGCGTGAGGCAGGGCAGTATTTTGACGGTCAGAATGATTTTCTGTCATCCTCCAAAATTAATCTGGGTATACAGCCGGATACGGATGTGATGGCGCAGGCAAGTGATAATGGGCAGTATACGGCATTTGTCAGCCGGAATACACTCTGGGAACTGGATTCGGACAATTCAGAATTAACAAAGGTCTTTTCATTTGATGCAGAGGATTCGGACAATATCCGGGAACGCGGCAGCCAGCATGAAATCCGCATTATGAGCGTATCGGACGAAGGCAGCCTTTATTTTCTGATCTGCGGCTACATGAGCCGTGGTGCGCATGAAGGGGAAATGGGCATTTCGCTGTGTTCGTATAATTATGGGGAAAATGTGGTGCAGGAAGAACTGTATCTGCCGGTAGATGTTTCCTATGAGAGTATGGAAGAACGCATTGGCGGCATTGCTTATGTGAATGACAACAATTTGTTTTATATTTTAATTGACGATACATTGTATGCCATTAATTTAATCAGCCGTGAAGTCATGACAGAAGTTTCAGGGCTGGCACAGGGAACGTATGCCGTTTCTAAAGGCAGAAATATGATTGCATACAGCGAAAATCATTCGCAATATGATACGGACAGTATCCGCATTTTCAATATGCAGGATGGCACGGATTATACCATTCGTGCAGATGCGGGTGAAAAGCTCAAGGTGCTGGGCTACATTAATTCAGATTTTATTTATGGCATTGCTGATGCAGAGGACATTGTATCCGAAGGCGACGGCAATACTTTTTTCCCGATGTATCAGGTGAATATTATGGCATCGGATTATACTATGCAGAAAGAATATAATGAGCCGGGCATTTATGTGTCTAATGCGATTGTCGATAAGCTGCGTGTGAATCTGTACCGTGTTGTGAAAAATGCAGACGGCAGTTTTTCAGAAACAACGATGGATCAGCTGATTAACCGGGAAGAAAACAGCACCAGTGACGGTCTGGTTATTGATACCATTTCAACGACCAACCGAAAGACCGAGGTGATTCTTGTGTTAAAAAAAGCGATTTCTAATGTGAATAATATCACGGTGCGTTACTCAGATAAGATGATTTTTAAGAAGGATGAAACATCGGATTTATTAATGAAACACTAATGAGAGGTTTGCATGAAAAAGTTTAAGAAAATCATACGGGCAGTTTTGGTGCTTGCGGTGCTTGCGGGACTCATTTATCTGATTCCAAAAGTGATTACGGTTGTGCGTTTAAAACGTGCGGCGGATTCTTATGTAGCGGCAAGCTCGGTCAGTACCTTTAAAGATTCAAAGACAACGATTATCTATGATACGAATGACCAGGAACTCTGTACAATGAAGAATACAAAGGATATGTATTATGTGTCGTATCAGGAGATTCCGGTGACACTGGTCAATTCCTTTGTCGTCATGGAAGACCGCCAGTTTTATAAACATTCCGGTTATGATATCAAGGCAATTCTGCGTGCCATTGTGATTAATCAGAAAAGCAATGATATTGCGCAGGGGGCAAGTACCATTACCCAGCAGCTTGCAAGAAATATTTTCCTGTCGCAGGAAGTGACATGGCAGCGTAAGGTTGAGGAGATTTTTATTGCGGTCGGTCTTGAAAAGAAGTACAGTAAGAATCAGATTCTGGAATTTTACCTGAACAATATTTATTTCGGAAACGGATATTATGGCGTGGAAGCTGCGGCAAGAGGATATTTTGACAAATCCGTGTCAGAGCTTACGCTTGCGGAACAGACTTTTATCGCGGCGATTCCCAACAATCCGACACGCTATAATCCGCTGACAAATTATGACAATACCGTCCAGCGTAAAAACCTCATTTTACAGCAGCTTTACGAGGCGGATGATATTGGTTCGCTCGACCGCTATATGGCTGAAATAGAAGAGGTTGTCTTAAATCCGCATCAGACAGAGGAGATTAACAATTCGGTTGTAACGTATGCAAGGCACTGTGCAACCGAATCGCTGATGAGTGTATCGGGCTTTACCTTCCGCTATAATTTCAGTTCGGAAGACGATTATAATGCATATGAAGCTACGTATGATACATTTTACAATATGTGTCAGCAGAAGCTTTTAAGCGGTGGCTACAGCATTTACACCTCCATTGATATGAATATACAAAATCAGTTACAGCAGGCAGTAGATAACAATCTGGCGGCATATACGGAAAAGTCTTCGGAAGGTGTATACAGTATGCAGGGAGCGGCAACGTGTGTGGATAACAGCACCGGAAATGTGGTGGCGATTGTCGGTTCGCGCAGTCAGGAAGACATCAAGGGCTATGTTTTAAATCGTGCGTATCAGAGTTACCGCCAGCCGGGCAGTTGTATTAAGCCGTTAAATGTCTACACACCGTATTTGCAGCTTGGCAATACGCCGGATACGAAGGTTACCGATTCGCAGATTGACGGCGGTCCTGCCAATGCCGATGCAAGCTATGCCGGAGAGATGACGTTGACAGATGCCGTAAAATGGTCTAAAAATACGGTTGCATGGAACATTTATCAGCAGATTACGCCAAAGACGGGAAGTTCCTTTTTAATAAAAATGGGATTTCATAAAATCTGGGTGGATAAAGATTACAATGCCGGTGCATTAGGCGGTTTTACGTATGGTGTGACAACGGAAGAAATGGCAGGCGGATATGCAGCACTTGCCAATGACGGTGTATACAGAAAAGCAACCTGTATCCGTCTTATTGTAGATGCTTCCAATAAAACGGTTGTCAATGAAACGAACCGTGACAGCAAGGTTTATGATAAAAGTGCATCGCGCATGATGACACAGATGTTAAGAGAAGTTGTATTAAGCGGTACGGGAACATCAGCAAATGTGGAAAATGCAGTTGTTGCCGGAAAAACGGGAACGACAAATGCCAGCAAAGATGTATGGTTCTGCGGATACAGCAAGTATTACACCACAACGGTATGGGCAGGATACGATTATCCAAAAG
The DNA here is from genome assembly GCF_040095895.1 of Lachnospira intestinalis. Classification (NCBI taxonomy): domain Bacteria; kingdom Bacillati; phylum Bacillota; class Clostridia; order Lachnospirales; family Lachnospiraceae; genus Lachnospira; species Lachnospira intestinalis. The sequence goes on along the minus strand of NZ_JBBMFS010000011.1, from coordinate 57,696 downwards.
AAATGTCCGGTGTCAACAGCCGTGTCAATGCAATCTTTAAAGATTTTATGACGGCGGTGCATACCAATCTGCCTGTAACAGATTTCAGTACGGTTACACAGCAGACAACACAACCGGAGACGACAGCGGCAGTACAGGAGGAAACGGAATCCTTACCGCAGGAAACTACAGCAATTGTGCCGGAAACGACAGGTATTGAACAGGTAACACCGCAGCAGGTTCCGTCCACGACAGCACAGGTGCCAACAACAACACCGTATCAGCGATGGACGACAGCACCGGCACAGCCAAAGACAACGGCACCGATGCAGTATGGCGATATTGACGCCACGACAAGAACCGATCCCGATGCAACGGCACGCGGAGAGTGGTAAATGTGAACAAGCCATAAATCAAAGTTTGTTCACATAACACTTTGTGCCGACAGCGGCACAAAGTCGTCCGTTGATGCGGGTAGATGAGAAATCGAACAAGCCATAAATTAAAGGGATAGGAAAATGTGAATCAACATTTTCCTATCCCTTTTTGCCGGGCAGCGCCCAAAGCCTGCATACATTAATATTACTTGCCGTAATGTGTTTCGTTGTATTCCTTAACACGCTGCTGGATTCTTTCAACAGGGCTTAATAAGTTGCTGATAGAAGAATCGTGGTTTAACGTATCAACTAATAAAGCAATGTATTTGCTCATATCTACATTGATATACCAAGGCTTAGAAAGCAGTTCTTCCGGCTGGTATACAAGGTTCGTTGTAAGAACACGGTCGATAACGCCGTTTTCATAAGCTTCATCAAATTTCTTAAATCCATTTGTGAACAGACCAAAGGTTGTCGCACAGAAGACTCTCTTTGCTTTTCTTCTCTTTAATTCAGCAGCAACATCAATCATGCTTTCGCCGGAAGAAATCATATCGTCGATGATGACAACATCTTTTCCTTCTACGTTAGAGCCTAAGAACTCATGGGCAACAATCGGGTTACGTCCGTTGACAATCTTTGTATAGTCACGTCTTTTATAGAACATACCCATATCCAGACCGAGGACGTTTGCAAAGTAAACAGCACGTCCCATACCGCCTTCATCCGGGCTGATAACCATCATATGGTCGCTGTCGATGTGTAAATCGTCAACACCCAGTAAAAGATATTTAATAAACTGATACGTAGCAGAAACGGATTCAAATCCCTTTAACGGAATTGCGTTCTGTACACGCGGGTCATGTGCATCAAATGTAATGATGTTATCCACACCCATATCTGTGAGTTCCTTTAATGCAAGTGCGCAGTCTAAGGATTCACGTCCTGAACGTTTATGCTGTCTGCTTTCATACAGGAATGGCATAATAACGGTAATTCTGCGTGCTTTACCACCGGCAGCAGCGATAACACGCTTTAAATCTGCATAGTGGTCATCCGGTGACATATGGTTCTTATAACCGCATAAAGAATATTCAAGGCTGTAATTACATACGTCAACCATGATATATAAATCATATCCACGTACGGAATCGTTTAAAACACCCTTTCCTTCACCGGAACCAAAACGAGGGGTGCTTGCACTTACGATATAAGAATCTCTTTTATATCCGCTGAAAGCGAGTGTAGATTCATCTTCGTGGTCGCGCTGTTCTCTCCAGTCAACAAGATAATTATTTACCTTTTTGCCTAATTCTGAGCAGCTGGCTAAAGGAACGATACCTAAGGTACCATATGGAATAGTTTGTGTGTGACGTTCGTCTCGTGGCATAATTAAAATCCTCCATTAGTATAATACGATACAAATTTGTATTTAACACAATATAAAATATAATCATTCTTTGCCGATAAGTCAATGATTTCCTAAGGTTTTTGCCCTGTTTTTTTCAAAAGACGGATATCGGCACCCGCAAGCTTTAACAGCTTATAAGCACTGGTGAGGCGCGAAAAAATTCGCTCCGAATACATGTTGCGGATATCTGAGAGCGAAAGGTTGGTTGAGATAACCACGCTTTTTCTTCTGAGAATCCGTTCATTGATACAGTAAAACAGGCGGGAACTGGTGTAGCTGTTGGCAAATTCCGTGCCGAGGTCATCAATAATGAGCAGATCACAGTCTAAAATGTAGCTGCTGTCAATTGCCGTATCAGATGTATCCGGCTTGTTAAAATCCTGCTGTTCAAAGCACTGGAACAATTCCACGGCAGTCAGGTAAATGACACTGTGCGAAGAATCAAGCAGTTCCTTTGCAATGCAGTTGGTTAAAAAAGTCTTTCCAACACCGGTATCGCCAAAAAGCAGCAGATTATCATAGGTGGTGTCAAATTCATCCACAAAGCGGTGGCATATGGACACAATATTCTGCATATTATTATAGGGTGTCAGTCCAATGGACGGAATCGGCGTTTTTTTATCATACCATTCATAGGAAAAGGTATCAAAATTTTCCGTCGTGATGATATTTTTTAAATTAGAATCGTGATACACCAGCTCAATGGCTTTTTTGGTGAAGCAGGCACATTTATGCTGACCGATATAGCCGGTATCCTTGCATTTCGGACAGGTATAGACAGGTTCTAAATAGTCTGCAGGTCTGCCAAGAGCGGCAAGACAGGCGGCTTTACGGTCTGCAAGTTCTGAAAGCTTTTTCCGGTAGGCGGTCTTGTAATCCGGATTTTTTAACATTTCTGCCGCCGCCTGCATGGAAAGCCCGATAATATCGTCTTCGATTTGGGCAATTTCAGGACATGCGGCAGTCACCTGCGCATACCGTTCATTCTGGATATGTCGGTTTTCGGTGCGGATCGCATCGTAAGTCCGCATAATTGCATCATGTTGGGAATTGGTAAGTGCCATAACCTTGTCCTTTCTAGCTGTTATTGCTGATTAAAGCGCTCTCTAAGCTGTCAATGTCGGTATCACGCTGGTGAAAATTGTGAAAACGGTTGTTATTCGTGCCGGGAGCAGAAGCTGCATTGGATGCTTTTTTCTGATTGCGCAGCAGTTCATATTCAGCATCTGATTTGCGGATATCTTCGGGTGTTTTTACATTTGCCTTATTCCACTTGGTAAGGATAGAGTCTGCGTATTCAAAACTCGGCTGATGCGTTGCCTTTAAAGTGCGGTTGCAGGCTTCAATAATCATATCGGCATCAAAGCAGTACGTGTCCGTCCATTTGGTGATAAACTCCCGTTCCCGCTGTCCGGGGTCGCGGCTTCCGATGCCAAAAGCATTCATCACGGAGTAAATGGTCATATTGTGGTTTGCTGTTTCAAGCTTTGCCTGTTTGACGGAAGTAATTCCGGCTTCTGCCCAGCTGGCAGCAATTTTTTCAATATAGCGCATACTCTTATGACCCTTTTGTACGCAGTAGCCGACCAGATATTCAATCAGGTCTGCGGGCAGTTTTAAGGTGTCGTAAAAATAGGCAATCCGCTGAAGTGCAGAAGAACCAAGAGGTTCGCCCATGTATTCTTCTACGGCGAATAAAAGCATGGCAAAATTTTCATCGCCAAGTTTAAATTCGCTGATGCGGGTCATGGAATAGGATTCCGGACCGGCGGTTTCTTTTGCGGCTGCCGTTTCCATCAGAGGAGCCACAGCGGATGTCATAGTGTGAGGTGCAGAAGCTGACACGGCAGTATTGACAGCCGGACTGTTTACGATGGCATTTGGCATGCCAGAATTGTCTGCATAGCGGGGGTCAGCCCCCCTGGAAGCGGACGAAGCGGATAAATCCGTAAAGGAGATGCCTGTCAGCATGCCGTCCGGGCTGAAATTTAAGCGCAGGGCATTCATTTTATCCCAGTAGCGCAGCCCGCGCAGAATGTCGGCTTCCGTCTGGTTGAATAAATCTGCCATTTCAGACACAGATAAAGAAATGTGACCGGCAGACACACAACGCAGAAGATACAAATATATTTTTACAAATTCACCATTTGCCTGTGGCATTAAGGTGTCAATAAAATAATTGGAAACGGCGGTGTTATCCGCACGGTTTTCCATATGTAATGTAATTGTATTCATACAAAAAACTTCCTTATCAATTCAGTTTCTTCATTATAACACACACCAAAACAAAATCAACAGGTGGAAAACACAGGGTTATCCACTGGGGATATTGTGGATAATGTGGATAACTTGTAAAAGAAAAATGAAATGCGTGTAAAAAGCGGAATTGTGGACAAGTCCTTATAAACAGGAAATCCACACACAGAATCAACAAAAATGTGATTAAGTATGTGGATAATGTGGATAACTATGTTGAAAACCAAACTATTTTACTGAAATTATTGAGAAATCAAGGCTTCCCCGATTTGATAGACATTTCCGGCACCCATAGTTATCAACAAATCGCCGTTGATACAATTTTTTGATAAAAATTTCTCAATTTCTTCAAAAGAGCCAAAATAAAAACACTCTTTGCCCAGTTTTTCGATTTCGTGTTTTAAATCAAGAGAGCTGATGCCCAGTGTATCCGTTTCTCTTGCAGCATAAATATCGGCAAGAACAACCTTATCTGCGTGGGAAAGCGCTTCTGCAAATTCCGTGAGCAGAATTTTGGTACGCGAATACGTATGCGGCTGGAATACACACCAGACGGTTTTGTGCGGATAATGGGCAGCCGAAGCAAGCGTTGCCTTAATCTCATCCGGGTGGTGGGCATAGTCGTCAATGACTGTGACACCGTTAAATTCGCCTTTCTTTTCAAAGCGGCGTTCTGTACCGTGAAAACCTGAAAGACCGGTGGCAATCACTTCAAGTGAAAGTCCCAGCTTTTTTGCGGCGGCAATGGCGGCAAGAGAATTGTATACATTATGCACGCCGGGAACAGAAAGATGAATCTGGCCGGAAGGTGTTCCTTCTATTAAAAGAGTGTACGTGCAGCAGCCCATTTCATCAAAAGCAATATCTGCAGCGCTGTACATGCTCTTAGCCGGGTCAGAACCGACAGTAATGACTTCACAGGAAGTGTCCTGATAGAAGTATTCGTAATTGTCAATATCGGTATTGATAATTAAAGTACCGTCTGCCGGAAGCTTTTCCGTAAACAGCTTAAAGGAATGACGGATATCGTCAATATCCTTAAAGAAATCGAGGTGGTCTTCCTTGACATTTAAAATAATGTTCATGGTCGGGTGGAAGGATAAGAAGCTGTTGGTATATTCACAGGCTTCTGTTACAAAAATACCGGACTGTCCGACACGGATATTACCGCCGATACTGTCTAAAATGCCGCCAACAGAAATGGTCGGGTCACAGTTACCTGCCATTAAAATCTCCGTCAGCATGGAAGTTGTCGTTGTTTTTCCGTGTGTACCGGCGATATTGACAGCAGTTTTGTAGTTGGTCATAATCTGTCCGAGCAGTTCAGCACGGGTAATCGTAGGAATACCCGCAGCTCTTGCTGCCGAAAGTTCAGGATTGGTGTCCCTGATGGCAGCTGTGTAGACTACTAAGTCAATGTCACTGGTAATATTGTCAGCCGTCTGGTTGTATACAATATGACAGCCTGCGGCAGTAAGTTCTTTCGTGAGTGCAGATTCAGCAGCATCTGAGCCGGATACGGTAAAATTCTTATCCCGCAGTATATGTGCAAGACCGCTCATGCTGATTCCTCCAATACCGATAAAATGTACATGAATAGGATTATTAAAATTAATATGATACATGGTTGAATCCTTTCTTATTAAATATAGCAGATGAAAAACATCATACAATCATATTATAAACGTATTGCGGAAAAATTCAAACTTTATTTTCACCGGTGCTGACATAATATTTACGGTACAGATGTCATATGGATTGCTCCGTGCTGCGCACTTTCACAATCCTGCCCAGTATTCGCATATCGTGAAGCATTCGCTTTACTTTTATGCGAATACTGGGCGGGTCATGAATCCTTACAGCCGCGCTTGCGCGAGCGCATCGCGGTGATAAGGATTATGACCTTGACATCTTAAATTATATCGGAAAAATAGGTATTATTTGAAAATATCCGCATAAAATGTAAATTGTATTGCGTATGTGTTATATACAAGTGTAATTGTTTTATTAAAGGATAAAAATATTTAGAATTTTACAAAATTCTTTTTACTTAATGAGTCACATATGATATAATTGTTTTATCAAAACAGGTTTATTATTATAACATCAGAGGTGATAGCATGATTAAAAAAGAGATGATTGCCATGTTATTGGCAGGGGGACAAGGCAGCAGACTGGGAGTGCTGACTGCAAAGGTAGCGAAGCCTGCGGTATCTTTTGGTGGAAAGTATAGGATTATCGATTTTCCATTGAGTAACTGCATTAATTCAGGCATTGATACGGTAGGTGTGCTGACACAGTATCAGCCGTTAAGACTGAACTCGCATATCGGTATTGGTATTCCGTGGGATTTGGACAGAAATGTCGGTGGTGTAACCGTACTTCCGCCGTATGAAAAGAGTTCAAACAGTGAGTGGTATACAGGAACAGCCAATGCCATTTATCAGAATCTGGAGTATATGGAACAGTATAATCCCGATTATGTTTTGATTTTGTCAGGAGATCATATTTATAAGATGGACTACAAAATCATGCTGGATTATCATAAGGCGAACAATGCGGATATTACGATTGCCGCAATGCCGGTTCCGATGGAAGAAGCGAGCCGTTTTGGTATCGTGGTAACAGATGAAGATAACCGCATTACAGAATTTGAGGAAAAACCGACGCAGCCAAAGAGCAATCTGGCGTCAATGGGTATTTACATATTCAGCTGGAAGGTATTAAAGGAAGCTTTAATCAAGCTGAAAGACCAGAATGAATGTGACTTTGGCAAGCATGTTATTCCGTACTGCTTCGAGAACAATAAACGCATTTTTGCGTATGAGTACAACGGATACTGGAAAGATGTCGGAACACTCAGTTCTTATTGGGAAGCAAATATGGAATTGATTGATATTATCCCGGTGTTTAACCTGTATGAAGAATTTTGGAAGATTTATACCCGCACGGATACGATTCCGCCGCAGTATATCGGGGAAAATGCTTACATAGAAAAGAGTATTATCGGTGATGGAACGGAAATTTACGGAAAGGTTTATAATTCCGTTATCGGTGCCGGCGTCGTCATAGAAGAAGGCACGGTGGTACGTGATTCAATTATTATGAACAATTCTGTTATCGGAAAAGACAGTATTGTTACAAAGTCGATTATTGCAGAAGATGTTCAGATTGGCAGCCATGTTGAACTTGGGGCAGGCGAAGAAGCAGAGAATGTATTTAAACCAAAAATTTATAATTCAGGCCTTGTTACAGTCGGTGAATGTTCCGTTATCCCGGACAATGTAACAGTAGGTAAGAATACAGCTATTTCCGGCGAGACGACCATTGATGATTATCAGGAAGGGCAGCTTGCAAGCGGAGGCATCATAATTAAGGCAGGTGATAATGTATGAAAGCAATAGGAATTATTCTGGCCGGTGGCAATAACAAACTGATGAAAGATTTATCAAAAAAGAGGGCAATCGCGGCAATGCCGGTTGCGGGAAGCTACAGGGCAATTGATTTTGCATTAAGTAATATGTCCAATTCCCGTATTAATAAAGTGGCTGTTATTACACAGTACAATGCCCGTTCTTTAAATGAGCATTTAAGTTCATCAAAATGGTGGGATTTCGGAAGAAAGCAGGGCGGACTGTTCGTATTTACACCGACAATTACAGCAGACAGCAGCTACTGGTACCGCGGCACGGCAGATTCTTTATATCAGAATCTGAATTACTTAAAGACAAGCCATGAGCCGTATGTTGTTATCGCATCCGGTGACGGTATTTATAAGATGGATTATAATAAAGTGCTGGAGTACCATATCGAAAAGAAAGCGGATATTACGATGGTTGTCAAGAAAATGACAGACCGTTCGGAGATTAACCGTTTCGGACTGGTAACGATGACAGAGGAAGGACGGATTACCGATATCGATGAGAAACCGCTGGAAACCAATCTTTCCACTGTTTCAACAGGAATCTATGTAATCCGCAGAAGACTGCTGATTGAACTGATTGAAAAGGCAGCTTCAGAAGACCGTCATGATTTTGTAAGGGATATTCTGATACGTTATAAGAATATTAAAAAGATTTACGGATATAAGCTGGAAAGCTATTGGAGCAATATCTCATCCGTAAGGTCTTACTATAAAACGAATATGGACTTTTTAAAGAAAGATGTCCGTGATTATTTCTTTAAGCAGTATCCGGATATTTATTCAAAGGTAGAAGATTTACCGCCGGCAAAGTACAACTGTGGTGCACAGGTCAGCAACAGCCTTGTATCAAGCGGCTGCATTGTCAACGGTACAATTGAAAATTCGATTTTGTTTAAAAAGATTTATATCGGAAATAACAGTGTGGTAAAGAATTGCATTATTTTAAATAATGCATATATTGGAGATAACTCTTATCTGGAGAACTGCATTGTGGAAAGCGGAAGTACCATTAAAGCCAATACCAATTACAAGGGTGAGGGTGAACCGCTGATTCTTGATGAAAACAGTCCGATTTATTACTAAAAAACTGCAACGACACAAAAAGATTATGGCTGCAACAGGGGGCAGCAGAAGGGGCGCTTATGAATATTACAGACGTACGTGTTAGAAAAATCAGCAAAGAAGGAAAGATGAAGGCAGTTGTATCGGTTACAATAGATGATGAATTTGTTGTACACGATATTAAGGTTATCGAAGGCGATAAGGGGTTATTTATTGCGATGCCAAGCAGAAGGTCGTCAGACGGTGAGTACAGGGATGTAGCCCACCCAATCAACACCTCGACAAGAGAACGGTTACAGGCGGTGATTCTGGAAGCCTATGAAAAGGCAGAAGAATCGCCAGAGGAATAACAGGCAATAAAATTGTAAAGTAAAATAAAAAGGCTGCACAGAAAAAGTAGTATCTGTGCAGCTTTTATTTCTTGTATTCCGTATCACCGGTCAACAATATTCCCTTTCAGTTTCCGGAATGTCGATGGGGACACGCCGTTTACTTTCTTAAAGGCGTCGCCGTAGTAGTTGCTGTTATCATAGCCGCATTCAAAGGCGATTTCCGTAATGCTCATGCCGGTTTCCAGAAGCAGTTTTTCAGAATGATTAATCCGCACATTATTTAAGTATTCTTTAAACCCCAGACCGTTTGCAGACTTGAATTTTTTGGAAAAGTACGAAGGATTTAAGTGCAGCAGTTCTGCCATGTCATCCAGTGTAATATTATTTTTAAAGTGTTCGTTAATATAGTCAACGGCAATCTGGAGTGCTTCATCGGTGGCGCGCGTGTTGTTGTTGACAATCAGAATTGAAGCATCATTAATATATCGTAAAATACGCACGACCAAGGTCTGAAAATACATTTTTAACATGCAGTTTGAAAAAATATCAGACGACTGGTGTTCGGCAAGAATCAGACTCAGCATGGCATTGATATCACTGCGGCAGTCCTCCGGCAGATAAAAGATTTTGGAAAACAGGTGGCTTTGCAGCCATACTGTGCCGAATTCTGCAACCAGCTCACTTAAATAACTCTGTGTAAATTCAATCGATACACATTCATGCAGGGCAGCATCTGAGTAAGAAGTGCGGTGCAGTGTATCTGCGGGAATAAATGTAATATTGCCGGGCGTCAGGTGGTAGACATTGTTTTTGATAAATAAATCGCACCCGCCGCTGATCAGGTAAAACATTTCATAATAAGAATGTGCATGCGCAGAGTGCATATGGTAAGACGCCTGATGGGTCTTTTTGGAAATTTCAAATCGTGATGTTACAGCCATAGGAATCCTCGTTTCTGAACAATTTTATAAAATTTTGTTCGGATGTTTTTTGAATATAAAATGGTAAAAATGCACAAAAAATCATAATATATTTGCGTAATATTAACATATACTATATTTTACACCTAAAATAATCAGTAAACAAGAGCAAAAATCACTATTTTTTTGTAGAAAAGGTGGGATGTTTGTGATAGATTAGAGTCATTGGAGAGATTTAACAAAAATGTAACACGAATTTTACATTTTTGATTAAAAATTGACAATAGGGCTAATTTCACGAGAGGAGAGTAATTATGAAGACTAAAAAGTCAAAAAGAGTAATGGCGGTCGTAATGGCGGTTTTACTCACAGTAGGTATTATGCCTATGGACTGGGCTGTAACAAAGGCAGCAGCAAGTACAGTCCACTCTTTTGATGCAACAGCGCAGGCTTCAGTTGGGGATGACAAAGCCGTGATTGCAGAGGGAACAACATTTAATGACGGGTACTTTAAAATCGTAGGAAAAGTGACCCAGAGAACCAACAGTGACGGAAGCATAAAGGCTTACGAACTGGCATCTAAGGCGGCAGGTGCCGTGCAGTTTACAACGGAAAGCACTTCTTCCGTAGTAGTAGGATTAAGCAGTACGGGCGGTTCTAATGAATCCGCAGTGGCACTGATTAATACAGCGGACAATAGTGTGGTTGCAGAAGATGCAGGAACAGCTGTTGTAGCAGGAACAAAAAAGACAGAGTTAAAGTATACAGCATTACCGGCAGGTACCTATCAGGTTGTATCACCGGAAGATGCAGAACGTAACAGAGGCGCAAGATTCTTAGACATTACTGTTGAGGAAGAAGAAGCTGCAGCAGTTACAACAACTTATGCATTCGCAGTTGCAGACCTTTCACCGGCAGCTTACAGCGTAACAGCCGATAAGACAGCAATTGCTGAAGGAACAGTCTTTGCTTCTGATTATGTAAAGACTGTCGGAACAGCAACATTCAGAACAAAGAGTTCTTCCGATTTCAGTGCATTAAAGGCAATTGAACTTGGTTCAAAGGCATCCGGTGCATTACAGTTTACTGTAACAGGTACTGCTTCAGTATCTTTTGAAGCAAGCAGTACAGGCGGTTCGAATGAATCGGCAATTGCACTTGTAAATACAGCAGACAACAGTACGGTTGCAGAAGATGCAGGAACAACTATTGTTAAGGGAACAAACGCAACAAAGCTTACATACAGCAGCTTACCGGCAGGTATTTATCAGATTGTATCACCGGAAGATGCAGAACGTAACAGAGGTGCCAGAGTATTAAGTTTTACGGCAGAGCAGACAGCAAGCGGCGAAAGACCGGCAAGAAAAGCATGGGAAGACGTAGCAGCACCGGCAATTGGTGAGATTACGGCAGCAGACGGTAAAATTACAGTTCCGTTTACAATGGTAATCGGCTATGACGGTGCAGACAGTGTATCCGTTGATATGAAGAATGCAGCAGGAACGGTTGTAGCCACAGAAAATTATGCAAAAGATGCAGCAGAAGGTGTAGTTACATTTACACCGGCTGCAAGCGGTGATTATACATTTACAATTACAGCAGCAAGAAAAGATGAAGCAGACAAGACAGGAACAGATAAGGAATTTAAGGGCTTTGAACTTCCTCTTGCTAAGCCGTCTTTCCAGAGTGCAACAAGCCAGGGCGGTGGTAAGGTTTCACTCGTATGGGACGAAGTGACAGAAGCTTCTTCTTATGAAGTATCATACAGCGAAAACGGAACAGACTTTACACAGCCTGTATCTGTAACAGGAACAGAATATGTCGTTTCAGGACTGACAGTCGGCAAGGAATATACTTTCAAGCTGACAGCAGTCAGAGTATTACCGGCAGCCGTTTCAGAAGCTGCAACGATTACAGCAAAAGCAACTGCAGAAGCACAGCAGGTATGGGCTTTTTCAGCATTCGGTCAGGGCGTCAGCTCAGATGAAAAGAATGCAGGCTATGAAGGCAGTGCGAATGACGGAAAGGTAACACTTTGGAATTTAAACAGCAAGGGTAAGATTGTACCGGCTTCTACAGACGGTTTATCCTTCTACTATACAGCCATTCCTTCTAATATGAACTTTACATTGTCAGCAACCGTAACAGTTGATGAATGGACATTGACAAACGGTCAGGAAGGCTTTGGTTTAATGGCGGCCGACAGAGTTGGTAAGAACGGTGATTCTTCTGTATTCTGGAACAACTCCTATATGGCATCTGTCACAAAGGTTGAATACTATGTAAACGCAGATGGCAGCATGGCATTAGACACGATTAAGCAGGGTGGCACAACAGCACCGGAGGGTTCTGTAAAGGCAACAATGAAGTTAGGTATCGGCTCACAGGAAAAGACAGGTGTTACAAAGGCAAACCTTTCTAAGCTTGAAGCAAACGATACAGCAACCGTAAACAATGAATTCAGTTCAAAGATGACAACACTGGAAAGCTCCGGTGTAACGGGAAATCTGATTGGCAATGCAACAAAGGATGTTACAGGAACTGTTGAGAATCCGCTGACAACCTTTAAGATGTCTATTCAGAAAAATAACACAGGTTATTTCGTAAGCTATACCAACGAAGCAGGCGAAACTGTGACAAAGAAATACTATGATACAAAGGCATTGGAACAGTTAGATGAAGACAATGTATATGTTGGTTTCTTTGCTTCAAGAACAGCAAAGATTAGCGTAACAGATATTAACTTAACAACGATTTCACCTGAAAATGATGTGGCAAAAGAAGAACAGCCGGTTACAACTGTAGCACCTTCATATAAAGTAACATCTGCTTCTGTATCCAATTCAGAAAGCTACAAGTTATCTTATGTAGCCAATGCAGACGGTCACGTTGTTGTTACTGCAGCAGACGGAACGGTCATTGCAGATGAAGATGTAACAGCCGGTCAGAAATATGTATGGGAAACGACATTAACATTAGGTGAGAATACATTTACAGTAACGATGACACCGGTGGAAGGTTACAGACCAAGTGAATTTGAAGTATTGGATTCTTATGAAGCTTCAACATTTACTTATAAGGTAACATACAACAAGTTTGATGGTGACGTGATTTATGTCGGACCGGATGCGGCATCAGACGGTGTCGGTACAAAGGAAAATCCGATTGACATTTACACAGCAGTAAAATATGTTTCACCGGGACAAAAGATTGTACTCCTTTCAGGTACATACAACTTAGAATCAACAGTTACGGTACAGCCGGGTATCGACGGTACGGAAAGCCAGCCAATCATTATGGCAGCAGAGTCTTCTACAGACAGACCGGTATTTGATTTCGGCAAGAACTGTGAAGGTATGGTATTAGCTGGTGATCACTGGTATTATCAGGGATTTGATGTAACAAATTCAGCAAATGCAAAGGATGGTATCAGACTTTGCGGAAGCAGCTGTACAGTAGATAACGTACGGACTTATCACAACGGTAACACCGGTTTACAGATCAGCCGTTTTACATCAACAGATACTAAAGAAGAATGGCCAAGCAACAACTTAGTATTAAATTGTACATCATACGGCAATGCCGATGAGGGTTATGAAGATGCAGACGGATTTGCAGCAAAGCTGACAATCGGTGAAGGCAATGTATTTGACGGATGTATCGCATACAACAATGCAGATGACGGATGGGATTTATTTGCAAAGGTAGAAACAGGCTCAATCGGTGCTGTAACAATCCAGAACTGTGTAGCTTATGGCAACGGTTATCTGGAAGACGGTACTGATGCCGGTAACGGTAACGGATTTAAGATGGGTGGTTCAAGCATGTCAGGATACCACAAGTTAATCAATTCCGTAGCATTTGATAACAAGGCAAAGGGTATTGATTCTAACAGCTGTCCGGATATTCAGGTAACCAATTCTACATCATACAATAATGGCGGTTCAAACGTAGCCATGTATACAAATGATGCAGCAAATACCGATTTTATGGCAACAGGTGTTCTTTCATGGAGAACACAGAAGACAAGTGTGAATGAAACATTTAAGTTCAAGGGTACACAGGATGCTTCTAAGGTATATCAGTCAAGCAACTATTTCTGGAACTGCACGGAAGCAGGAACAAATAATAGTACAACAGCCGTAACGGCAGACTGGTTTGTATCTACAGACACAAAGATGAATTATGACACACACGTATATGCAGCGATTCCGGTTACAAGAAACAGTGACAATACAATCAATATGAACGGCTTACTGGTACTTACAGCCAATGCAAAGGCTGGCGCTGTTGTAGGCGGTCAGGCTTCTGCAAAGATTGATTTGAGCGGTAAGATGACAGGTGGTCTGTTATTCCAGAAGACAACAGGCAGTGAATCTGTAGAAACAGGTGATATGGCAAATATGATGCTTTATATCCTCTTACTGCTTGGTGCAGCAGGTGTATATGCAGCTTCTAAGAAAAGAAAGCACGCATAAGCATGATGCCGGATTCAGACGAATATAAACGAATATAAAAGTCAAGGAACCCCTTTATTGAGGTGACTTAATAAGGGGGTTCTTTTCTTAAAGAAAATATATATTTTGACAATTAAATTAATTGCAAAAAGATATGTATTTTCTTTTGGAAAAGAACAAAAAGGGAGGTTTTTTTACAATGATTAAAAACAGAAGGACGAGCGGACTGCTGAGCATGGCATTGGCAACATGTCTGGTTGTAAGTGCAGTACCGGTACAGACAGTGGATTCTATTTTGGGAAATGCAGCAGGAAGGGTAACAGCTTATGCTGAGGAAACGGCGCAGAGTACAAAGCCGCTTACAACACTTTGGAAAACGCAGGAAGTCGGTACACACGAGGGAACAGGAACTTATGCGTATGATGCAGCAGCAAAGACGGTGACGGTAAACGGTGCCGGTACAAAATTTGATAAATCAGCAGGAAGTGATGATTTATTCTACGCTTATTTTGAGGGTAAAGGAGATTTAACCATTACAGCGAAGATGACCGTCAATAATAACGGCAATGCAGGATACGCAGGACTGTTAATCCGTAATGCCGCAGATGAAGCGGGAAGTGCCAGTGCAGCACTGTATGCAGATTTTGCAAATGGAAGCAAGAATCAGATCCGTTACGGATACCATAAAGAAGCAGCAGGCGGCGGTGCATCACAGGTCAATACGGCAGTCACAACCGCTTCTTCTGACATTTATATTAAATTAGAAGTTTCAGAGAATAAAGCAACCTATCACGTTGCTTCGACAGCTGATTTTTCAGATGAAAAGGTAAAGACACAGACAATTTCCGGATTATCAGCAAAGACAATCGGTTTCTTTGCAACAGAAGGAGTAACTGCAGAATTTTCGGATGTAACGGTAACTTCTGCATATACAACGGATGACGGTGCTGCGGTAAACAAGCAGATTTTTGATTCAGAGGCAGGAGAAGTAAACTTCTCACAGTCAAGCAGTAAAGATTACTCAGGAAATTATGATGCCGGAAATTCCTTTGAAACTTCCGCAAACGGCAACATTTTATCCGTAAATCATACAAGAAGCGCAACAGTGAAAGGAAATATCAGAGATGATAAAGGAATGGATTACTTATTGTTCCCGGAAACATCAGAAGATATGACGATTTCAGCAGATATTACAGTGACAAAGCTGGATTCCGGTACAGATAAGCAGGGGCTTGCCATCGGACAGTTTAACGCGAAGACCGGCAGCGCCATGAAGTGTGACGTATTACATATCCAGAAAAATATTGTGATCCAGCATACATTTTCAACGGTCAGCGGAACGGGTAACTGCGGTTCTCCAAAGGTTGGCAAAAAAACTGACACAGCAAACGGATATGAGCTGGGCGGCACATATACACTGACTTACACAAAGAGTGGCAATACCGCTAAAATGCAGGTTGTAAGCGCAGACGGAACGGTGCTTATGGGTTCAGAAGCAAATCCGGGCGAATTTGACCTGACACAGTCTTATGCAGACCTGCAGACAGGACAGACAGTACGCTATGGTCTGGCATTTTCAGGTGTTACGGCAGAAATCAGTAACCTGACCTTAAAGAATGCAGAAGGTACGGTTGTATATGACCAGAACGATTATTATGTGGCAGTCGGTGTTGCACCGGTGATTACAAATGCCGCAACAGAAGTAGCTTCTGACAGAAAGAGCATGAATATTACATGGGATGTCGCAGAAGAAGGCTCAGGCAATATTAAATATGCCGTATATGTATCAAAGGATGGCGGTGAATATACAAAGATTTCTGATTCTAAGGTGAACAGCTTCAGTTATGCCGGAATGGACGGCGACGGAAACTATCAGTTTAAGATTGTGCCTTATGGCGGAACAACAATGGGAACAGCCGTAGAAACTGAAATAACGGACTATCAGGCACCGCTTGCACAGGCTGAATTAACAGCCGCAGGCAGCAAATCTAAGGTAGAACTGTCATGGAATGCCGTAGAAGGTGCATCTTCTTATGATGTATACAGAAAACTGGGTTCTGACGGTGAAGCAGTGCTGGTTAAGACAACAGCAGAGAATGCATTTACAGATACAGATGTTGTCGAAGAAGAACCGTATTATTACTATGTTATAGCAAAAAATGACAAGAATACAAGTAATCCGTCAGCAACGATGCAGGTACTGACATCAGACGGCCATACAGGTGCTTATGTATATGAAAATGAAGCAACAAAACTGACAGTAGCATATAAGTCCAATGATACTGTTTTTGATGATAATGCACTGCTGGTTCTTACAGCAGACGAAGCAGGAACAGCACAGCTTTATGTAAATGACGTGCTGGCAGATACCAAAACTGTCGGTGCGGGCGATGAAATGAAGTTTGAACCTAAATTAAAGAAAGGCAGAAATGACGTTACTGTTATATTTACTGATGCAGAGGGCAATGCGACAAGAAAGACATTTAATTTTGTTGCAAACCCGGATGTTGATATTGTTGTAGATGCGGCATATACAGGCGAAGACGGTGCAGAGTCAGACGGACTGCCGGTATACAAGACTGTTCAGGCAGCAGTCAATGCAGTGCCGGAAGATAATGCAGAAGCCAAAGTGATTTACATTAAAAATGGTGAATATAATGAACGGGTTGAAGTAAAATCACCATATGTAAGTCTTCTCGGACAGGACAGTGAAAAGACCCATTTATTCTATTCTGTATGTGTTGCCAACGGAAATGCAGACAGTATGTGGAACCGTAATGCAATGTATGTAGATACGGCAGCGACAGGCTTCACGGCAGAAAATCTGACGGTTGAAAATTCTTATGACTATACAAACGGTTCGGACCAGCAGGCAGATGCCCTGTGTATTGTGGCTGACCAGACAGCATGTATTAATGTAAGATTAATCGGCTATCAGGATACCCTGCTGACCGATACAAGAACGAAAGATGAAAACGGCAATTATGCTGTGACAAGACAGTATTTCAATAAATGTTATATTACAGGTAATGTTGACTTTATCTATGGTGCAGGTACTTCCGTATTTGAAGACTGTGATATTGTTGCAAGATATACAGAATACAAATCAGACGGATGCTATACAGCCGGAAGAACATATGCTTCCACACCTTACGGATACGTATTTAACAACTGCCGCTTCCTTGCAGAAGAAGGCGTAGCAGACGGTGCATACAGAATGGCACGTCCGTGGGGCGCAGATGATTCAACAACATTTATGAACTGTTACTTAGGCAGGGCGATTTCACTGGAAACATCTTACGGCGACATGAGCGGTAACTTAGCTGAAAATGCAAGATTTGCAGAATACGGTTCTTACGGTCCGGGA
This sequence comes from Lachnospira intestinalis, assembly GCF_040095895.1. Classification (NCBI taxonomy): domain Bacteria; kingdom Bacillati; phylum Bacillota; class Clostridia; order Lachnospirales; family Lachnospiraceae; genus Lachnospira; species Lachnospira intestinalis. Next base: position 40,111 of record NZ_JBBMFS010000011.1, on the reverse strand, counting down.
TATACAGTAAATAATAAGCGCCCATACCTGACAAGTGCACAGGCAGCAAAATTTAAGACGGACACAGTCATGGGGGACTATGATTACAGTGCAAGAACTGCTACATTGTATGGAACACAGCAGGAAAAACCGAAAACAGATATAACGGTTGTTGATAAGGCAGAGGTTGTTAAGAATGTAGCGGTTGATGAAAATGCCGTAATTAAAAATGCAGCCGGTGAAACCGTAAATCCGGGAGAAGTCAGTGTTGTCATTGAAAAAGCCGGAAACAGCGTAATTGACTCAATTATGAAAGGCTTTACAGCCGGCGGAATATTAATTGCTGACGGAAGTACAGTAGATTATTATGACATTGAATTACAGGATGAGAACGGTCAGGCAGTTATGCTTGAAAGCGGTAAAATCCAGATTACATTTGCTTATAAAGAAGGAATTGATTACAGTAAAGTGAATGTAATTGTATATCATCTGAATGAAAAGACCGGTGTCATTGAAAAGCTGGAAACACAGCTTACAAGCGAAGGTATCCGTTTTGAGGCAGACAGCTTCAGTCCGTTTGCAGTATACTATGAGAATAAAACGGTACAAAACGATGATATCACCAAGCCGGATGATACAAAAACAGACGATGTAAAGAAGGATGATGCAGGTTCAGGAACACAGCAGGGTGAGAATACCGGTGATGTGTCAGAGAAATCAGAAAATGCACAGCAGTCTGCGGATACAGGCGTACAGACAGGAGATACAGCCAATGGATTTGGATTCCTTGCAGCAGCAGTTGCAGCGGCAGGAGCAGGTGCTTATGAATTTCTTAGAAAAAGAAAGCTGATTCGCAGATAAAAAAGATAATTACTCAAATTTGATAGCCCGCGGGGCTGCCATGGAAATTCAAAAATTTCGTGGCAGCCTTTTTGCATTGCCGGTAGACGGTTTTGGGAAAGATATATGTAAGAATTTGCATATAAATTGATATAAGAGTGAAAAATATGTAAAATGCACAAAAAATGTGACAAATATCAGTAGTTGAGTAGCAAAAATAACTGCAATCATGGTTGACTATCTGATTTAAAAATAATATAATAAAAACAATTGGTGAAAACTTATAAAAGTTTTTTAAAAAGTTCGTGATTTTTTAAAAATGTGCTAAAAATACGAGGTTTCAGGAATGCTTTTATAAAAACACTAAAAACAAATCAGGAGGACGATTATGAGAAGAAAGGTGACAAAGGCAGCAGCGCTTTTATCAGCAGTACTGATGGCTAGCAGTTCTGTACCGTATGGTGTGTTAATACCTTACAATGTATTGGCAGAAGAGGTAAGTGCAGATGCCGGTGTGGCAGCACAGGAGGAAACAGCAGCAACTGTAGGCAGCGTAACCAACATTAAGACATGGGATGCAGCAGGCTTACTGGCAGCAGCAACAACAGAGGATAATGGCTTATCCTTAAAGGGTGACGGCTGGACAACCGGAACAGATACAGCCGGAGCAGAAGCATTTGGAACAGGAGATTATGTAAAGGCAGGAGGTGTAAAGCCGACACCAAATAATGGCGCAGTTCCGACAGCAGGATGCTACTTACAGTATACAGCGACCGACAGCGGTAAGCTGACAATTATGGAAAAGACACAGAAGTCTAATAAGAGCTTCTATGTTGTAGATTCAGACGGTGTTGTAAAAGACACAAAGACATCAGGTTCAGCAAGTACATACGATACCATTACAATTGATGTAGAAGAAGGCAAGACCTATTATGCATATATGTCAGGTTCAACAGCCAACATTTTCCAGGTTGTATATACACCGACACAGGTTGTAAGAACATGGGATGCAGCAAGCTTACTTGCAGCAGCAACAACAGAGGATAACGGCGTATCCTTAAAGGGTGACGGCTGGACAAGCGGAACAGATACAGCCGGAGCAGAAGCATTTGGAGCAGGAGATTATGTAAAGGCAGGAGGTGTAAAGCCGACACCAAATAATGGCGCAGTTCCGACAGCAGGATGCTACTTACAGTATACGGCGACCGAAAACGGTAAGCTGACAATTATGGAAAAGACACAGAAGTCTAATAAGAGCTTCTATGTAGTAGATTCAGACGGAGTTGTAAAGGATACAAAGACATCAGGTTCAGCAAGTACATATGATACCATTACAATTGATGTGGAAGAAGGCAAGACCTACTATGCATATATGTCAGGTTCAACAGCAAACATCTTCCAGGTATCCTTAGCAGTCGGTGAAAAGAAGCAGACTGCATGGGCAGATGTTGCAGCACCGGTGATTAACAGTGTAACAACAGATGAAGCCGGAGATTTCGTTGTAGACTTCTCAGCAGTCATTGATGCATACAAGGGTGCTGATGATGTAAAGGTTACAATGTTACAGGATGGTCTGGAAGTATCTACACAGACATTTACAAAGCAGGCATCAACAGCTACATTTGCACCATACCGTTCAGGTACTTACACATTCGTAGTGGTTGCACAAAGATATGGCGAAGCTGATAAGGCAAGTGAAGTTTATACATACAAGGATTATGTACTGGCAGTGAAGAAGCCGGTTATCACATGGGCACAGAACAAGGGTAACGGCGATGTTTACTTAGACTGGATTAATATTGAAGATGCAGATTCTTATTCTGTAGCTTATAAGGAATCCGGAAGCACAGCAGATTACACGGTTGTAGAATCAGCATTATCTGCAGAAACGGGCAATTATACACTGACAGGACTGACAGCAGGCAAGTCTTATGATATCCAGATTAAGGCACTCAGAAAGTCAGACGGTTTTGAATCTGTTTATACAGAAAAAGATTTTGAAGTAACAACAGCAGAAGAACAGCCATGGTATACGGCAATCGTAGGTTCTGCACAGGCAGGCGATGTTACATTTACAACGGCTGACGGTCAGACGGATAATGTAAAGCTTTCCGTATCTGACAATAGCGCAGCAAAGAGTAATAATCAGGAATCACCGGCAATTGCAGGAACAGCCGGAACACTGGAAGTTAAGGGACAGGCAAGCGGTAAGATTTCTGATGATGAAGACGGATTTACATATTACTATACAAAGATTGATCCGAACAAAGAAAACTTTAAGCTGAGTGCAACATTTGAGATTACGGATACTTCTCTCACACCGGATAATCAGACCGGTTTTGGTATTGTTGCAGCCGATGCACTTGGATTAAATGTATGGGGCAATCCGGATTATGTACATAAGTATTTCAACTATGCATCTTCTATGATGTTTAGCTCAAAGCAGAGTAATCCGTTTATGAGAACGGTTACAGGTTATACATCAGCTGATACATCAAGCAATGACGGTGTGGAAAGAAGTGTAACAAATGCTAGGTTTACAGACCAGACAGTTAAATTTGAAGTAGGCAACAAATATACATTTTCGTTAGAAAAGACAGACGAAGGTTATACAGCAGCCTGCAACGGTTCAGAGCAGAAGCTTTCTGATAATTCCTTTACATCTGTACAGGAAGATGGAACAGTTGTAGTTGGTATTGCAGTATCCAGAAAGGTATCTGTAAAGGTATCTGATGTTGAATTTTCAAAGTCTGAAAGCAAGGGTATTACATCAAATGACAACGGTGATACAAAGATTACACCGGACGGAAGAGTATACTCAACAAGTACAAGTGGTTCTTCAAATTATGAATACATCTATGTACCAAATTGTGCAGGTACATTGACAGTATCAAACGGTGATACAGATGTAGTTGTAGATCAGGCAGTTGCTGCAAATGAAGTTGTAAGAGTAAATGTTCCGTTAAACAACGGAAAGAATACTGTAAAGTCAACATTAAAGCCAACAGCAGCAGATAACATTGCAAGCACAGTAGCAGTTATTAAGGAAACAGTTGTTGATCATCAGTCATACGGACAGGAAGGTCAGACAATCATTGTATCCGCAGATGCTGATGCAGAAGGTAAGGGAACAGAAGAAAGCCCGATGAGCCTGTCTAATGCATTAAAGTATGCACAGCCGGGTCAGACCATCTTCTTAAAGAATGGTACTTACAGCGGTGCAAAGGTTGAAAGAAGTGTCAGCGGTACAGCAGATAAGAATATCAACCTTGTAGCAGAATCACTTTCTACAGACGGAACAGACGGTGTAGTATTTACAGGTGAAGTAAGGCTCACAGGTTCATACTGGCATGTATATGGTCTGTATGTAAAAGATTCAGCGGGTGTAGGTATCCAGATTTGCGGTAACTACAATACAATTGAAATGTGTACAGTAAACCACGCAGCAAATTCAGGTATCCAGATCAGCCGTGAAGGCGGTGCAGATAATGATGCCGGAAGAAAGGGCAAGTTATGGCCTACAGGCAACCTCATTAAGAACTGTGAATCATTTGATAACTGTGATAAAGGACGTAATGATGCCGATGGTTTTGCAGCAAAGCTGACTTGTGGTGAAGACAATAAGTTCTATGGCTGTATCAGCCATAACAACATCGATGATGGATGGGATTTATATGCAAAATCCGTATCCGGTGAAATCGGTGCTGTAACAATTGAAAACTGTGTAACTTATAACAACGGCTGGCTGACAACAGATGATGTAACAGCTAAAGGCTATGAATACGGCGAAGGTAACGGCTTCAAGCTTGGCGGTGGTCAGATGAAGGGTGCTCATGTATTAAAGAACAGTATTTCATTTGACAACCATGCAAAGGGTATTACTTCAAACAGCTGTCCTGACTGTAAGATTATCAACTGTATTTCTTACAACAACTCACTGGATAACAGTGCATACAATGTAGGATTAAATACAAAGGATTCTAACATCAAGGCTTGGGAAGTAACAGGATTAATTTCATTAAACAACAGCAAGAATACAAAGCTGGAGGATTTAATCCCATTCGCACTTCACAGTGAAAACAACTATATCTATGACGGTGCAGCTTCTTATAACAATAAGGGCGAACAGGCTACAGAAGACTGGTTTGAAAATGTAGATACATCTGTAAAACCGACAAGAAATGAAGACGGTACAATCAATATGCACGGTCTGCTTCTTTTAAAGGATACAACTAAGAACACAGGTGCAGTATTAGATGTAACAAGTGATGCAGCAAAATCCGTAAAACCGGCAAAGACAACGGTTGTTGAAGAAGAAAAGGTTGTATATGAAATGCGTCAGGATGCAGACGGCAACTGGCATTACTATGCAAATGATAAAATTGCAACGGATTACTGCGGCATGGCATTAAACGAATATGGCTGGTGGTATATCAAGAATGGTGATGTAGACTTCACTTATACCGGTATGGCATGCAATGAATACGGCTGGTGGTATTTCAACAACGGACAGCTTGACCTGACCTTCTATGGACTTGCAAGCAATGAATACGGAACATGGTTCTACACAGACGGACAGTTAAACTTCGACTTTACAGGAATGATTATTCCGGAGAACGAGTGGCTTTATGTTCAGAACGGACAGGTACTGACAGATTACACCGGAATGGCATTAAATGACTATGGCTGGTGGTATTTCAAGGATGGTAAGGTTGACTTTACCTATACCGGAATGGCAGTGAATGAATATGGCTGGTGGTATTTCAGCAATGGACAGATTGATTTTGGCTATAACGGATTTGCCACAAATGAATATGGTACATGGCTGTTTACAGACGGTATTTTAAATGCAGGCTTTACAGGTATGATATTAAACGGCGATACATGGGTATATGTTACAGATGGTTATATCAGTAATACCTATACCGGAATGGCATTAAATGACTATGGCTGGTGGTACTTTAACAATGGTGTTCTGGATTTAAGCTATACCGGAATGGCATTAAATGAATACGGCTGGTGGTATTTTAACAATGGTCTGCTTGATTTAACATTTACGGGTGTCGGCAGTAATGAATACGGCGACTGGTACTTTAAAGACGGAACAATCGCTTTTGATTATTCAGGTACAATCAGCTTTGGCGGACAGGATTATACCGTAACCAATGGATATGCTGTAAAAGCATAAATCTGACAAACTAAGATTGAATTTATAAAAAGACCGGCAGAGGTGCAGCGCATTGCAGCATCTCTGCCGGTTTTTCTATTTAACAAAAAACCTTAACAAAAAAACATGTAATATTTTATTGAAACAGGTTGGATACAATGGTATAATTAAAATAATTAGATATGAAAAAAGTGACATAGACGACACGAGAAAACAGCAGTAAGGAGGAACAACATATGATTCAGGCAATGGTCAAAAAATTGAATGGGAAAAGACTGCGGCAGCGTATTTCATCTGCAATTTTAATAGTTGCAATATTGGTAAGTTTTTCTGGTATTCTTGGAGGAACTGCCATGTTAGTAATGGGTATCCAGTACCATTACGCATTAACCAATTATGGTTTTTCGCAGGGTGATATCGGTAAGATGATGATTACATTTGCAGATACCAGAAGTAACCTGCGGGCGGCAATCGGTTATCAGGATAAGACACTGGTACAGGAAACCTACGAAGCGTATGAAACAAAGAAGCAGGCATGTAAGGATTATGCAGCTATAGTAGAAGAAACAGTTGCTTCCGCTGAAGAACGTAAATTGTATGATCAGATCATGAGCGGTATGGAAGATTATTTTACATCAGCTGATAAGGTAGTACAGATGGGTAAAGATGTAACGAATATCGATCAGAGAAATCAGGCACAGCGACTGGCAAAAGATGAAGTGGTACCGAAGTACGAAGCAATTTATGAGAATATGGTACAGCTGATGGACGCCAATACCAGCGAAGGTAACAAATTGGAAACGAATTTAAAGGTATTAACATATGTCTTACTGGCGGTAGTTGTTCTTATTATTATTGCAGCAATTTTAATCGCAAGGAAGCTGGGCGATGCGCTTGCGTTAAATATTGTAAATCCGCTCGATGCATTGGCAGAACGTTTTAAGGCCTTTGCACAGGGTGATTTGACAAGTGAATTTCCGGTAATGGAATCAGAAGATGAAGTATCTGATATGGTTACTGTTGCAAAGGATATGGCAGAGAATCTGTCAGCAGTTATTGAGGATGTTAATTACCGTATGGAACTGTTGGCAAAGAATGATTATACAGGCTCGTCTGCAATTCCTGAAAAGTATCTGGGTGATTTTGCAGCCATGAATGATGCAATCCATCAGATGAACGAAGATATGAACGATACAATGCGCCACATTGAAGAAGCTGCCGCTCAGGTATCAATCGGTGCAGGCAACCTTGCAGAGGGGTCACAGAGTCTTGCAGAAGGTTCTACAGACCAGGCCGGTGCAGTTGAAGAATTACTTGCCTCTTTTGCAAGTATTACAGAAGGTGTAGAACATACACATGACAGTGCAAGCGTTTCGTATGATTTATCTGTGAAATATGCAAAAGAAGCAGACAGAAGCCAGCAGGAGATGCAGGCGGTTACGGAAGCTATGCAGCGTATGAGTGAAATGTCTCAGAAGATTGAAAGCATTATCGGTGAAATCGAAGAAATTGCTGAACAGACCAATCTGCTTGCATTAAATGCTTCTATTGAAGCCGCAAGGGCCGGAGAAGCCGGACGCGGATTCGCTGTTGTTGCAACACAGATTGGCAAGCTTGCTGACGAAAGTGCTCAGTCTGCAGTGAATACAAGAGAACTCATTATGAATTCTATTCAGGAAATTGAAAATGGTAACCGTGCCGTAGAGAAGACTTCTAAGACGATTATTGAACTGGTTCAGGGTATTAATGAAGTCGCAGAAAAGTCTAAAGAGCTAGAGGAGCTTTCAGAAACACAGACAGAACAGATGAAGCAGGCTGAAGCCGGTGTTAACCAGATTTCAGAGGTTGTACAGAGCAATGCCGCTATTGCGGAAGAATCTTCTGCAACAAGTGAAGAGCTTTCAGCAGAATCTATTTCACTGAACGAACTTGTACAGCAGTTTAAGCTGAAAAAGTAATTTTTGACACTGATATCAGAATATGCTAGAATTTAAAAATGCGTAGACACGCAGTGAAAGCATACAGAACAGATAAGCGTGAAGTCATGAAAAATGGACTTCGCGCTTTTTTGCACAGATGTTTGCTTCTGAGCGAAAGCAAACATCTATAATGACAGATAAGAAATCGCCTATGCGAATTTCTCATCGCCACTTTGCAACAAGTTGCTCAGAAATGGAGATAAGTGTGAAAAATCACACTGATGTGCTGATTTTTCACACAGCATTTTGTGCCGCAGGCGTCACAAAATAGCTTTTATCGCAGAGCCAAATCTGACATTTGGCTCGCGGTTCCTCCGGCATTAAAATGCCTGCGAAGTGTGAACAAGCCATAAACAAAAGCTTGTTCACACAGATGTTTGCTTCCGGGCGAAAGCAAACATCTATGATGGCAGATGGGAAATCGCTCAGAAAGAGGTATGTATGTATATTATAGCGGGGCTGGGAAATCCCGGCACACAGTATATGGGAACAAGACACAATGCAGGATTTTCTGTGATAGATGCGCTGGCAGATCAATATAATATCAGCGTAGACACACAAAAACACAAAGGGATGATTGGCAAGGGTATGATTGAGGGAGAGAAGGTCATTCTTGTAAAGCCGATGACGTATATGAATCTGTCCGGGGAATGTATCCGTGAAGTCATGGATTATTATAAGGCGGATATCGATGATTTAATCGTTATTTTTGACGACATCAGCTTAGAACCGGGCAAACTGCGTCTGCGGGCAAAGGGAAGCGCAGGCGGACACAACGGTATTAAAAGTATTATCGCGCAGCTTGGCAGTGACCGGTTCAAGCGTGTTAAGTTCGGTGTCGGTGACAAACCGAAGGGCTGGGACCTTGCAGACTGGGTACTCGGAAAATTCCCGGCAGATTTATACGATACACTGCGGGATGCCAATCAGAGAGCCTGCGAAGCGGTTGCCTGTATCATGACAGAGGGTATTACCGGTGCGATGAATAAATTTAATGGATGAAATAAAAATTGTAGAATTGAGGAAGTATGAAAACATTTTTTGAGCCTGTGCAGGGGATGGCAGGGATAGAAGAAATTAAAAAGTCTTTTAGCCGGCTGGGGCATGCGGTAATGGTCAGCGGCTGCATTGACACGCAGAAAGCACATCTGCTGGAAGCACTCGGGGAGCAGTATCCAATCCGGGTCGTGATTACTAGCGATGAGGTCAAGGCAAGACAGCTTTGTGAGGATTGTCTCTTTTTTGATAAGAGCAGTATTTACTATCCTGCCAAGGATTTTATCTTTTACAGCGCCGATGTGCATGGCAACCAGCTTGCGGGAGAGCGGCTTGCATGCATTTACAAAATCATTCAGGCGCAGAAGCATATCAGTGAAGACAGTATTTCAAACGGTAAAACAGACGGCATACAGCCGGAAAACAAAAATGCGGCGGGACTTACGGTTGTGACAACGATTGACGGCTGTGCTGATTTGCTCGTTCCGCTTGAAAAATATAAAAATGCCACGATTTCATTTGAAAAAGGACAGGTTCTTGATTTAGAAGCACTTTCAAAGAAACTGGTACAGATTGGCTATGAGCGATGTGCGATTGTGGACGGACAGGGCAAATTTGCGGTGCGCGGCGGTATTATCGACATTTTCCCGTATACGGAAGAAACACCGGTGCGCATTGAGTTGTGGGACGATGAGGTGGATTCAATCCGTTTGTTTGACGTGGAGAGCCAGCGTTCCATTGAAAAGATTGAGCGGTTTGAAGCTTTTCCGGCGACAGAATGCCTGTTAAGCGAAGAAGAAATTGCGCGCGGCAGGGAAAAGTTACAGGAAGAACTGGCAGGACAGCTGACCGCCTTTGGTAATGATAAGAAGAAAAAGACGGCAGAGGATATTGAGAAATGCAACCGTATCCGCAGAAATGTGGCAGATATGGAGCGTACCGGTGATTACAGCAAGGCATTGCGGATGTTTGCAGAGGAACTGACCGGATTTTTAAGCTATTTTCCAAGGGAAGACACGCTGTTTGTATTAGATGAGCCGAACCGCTTAAATGAGCGGATGGAACTTATTTTATATGAATATACGGAAAGTATGAAAAACCGTCTGGAGGGCGGATATATTCTGCCGGGACAGACCGATATGATTCACGGGATTGAAAGCATTTATGTGGGACTTGAAAAGAAACGTACCCTGCTGTTGTCGGCGCTGGATTACAAGCCGGAAAAATTTGCCGTGGCGGAATATGTGCGCATTGATACCCGCAGTATCAGTCCGTACCACAACAGCTTTGAGTATCTTGCGGACGATTTAAAAAAATATAAGCGTTCGGGGTATAAGAGTATCCTGGTGTGCAATTCGAGAACGCGTGCGGCAAGAATTGTGCAGGATCTGGCGGATCTGGGGCTGACGGCGTATTTCAGTGAAGATTTTGAAAATGAAATGCTTGAAGGCACGATTATGGTCACTTACGGCAGTCTGCACAAGGGCTTTGAGTATCCGCTTCTGCAGTTTGTCGTGATTGCGGAAAATGATATTTTTGCAAGCAGGCACAAAAAACGTGAAAAGAAGAAAAAGTATGACGGAAAGTCGATAGCCGGTTTTAACGAACTGAATATCGGCGATTTTGTCGTGCATGAAAGTCACGGACTGGGTGTGTATAAGGGTATTGAAAAAATTACGGTCGAGGGCGTGGAAAAGGATTATATCAAGATTGAATACGCCGGAAACAGTAACCTTTATGTGCTGGCGACACAGCTTGACCGTTTACAGAAATATGCGGCGGCGGATACCGAAAAGAAGCCGAAACTCAATAAGCTGGGGACACAGGAGTGGAATAAAACAAAATCCAAGGTACACGGCGCGGTTGAAGAAGTGGCAAAGGATCTGGTTGCGCTGTATGCGGCGCGGCAGAAGGAAAAGGGTTATCAGTTTGGACCGGATACCGTATGGCAGAGGGAATTTGAAGAAATGTTTCCGTATGAGGAAACGCAGGATCAGCTGACGGCGATAGAAGACACCAAGCGTGATATGGAAAGTACCCGCATTATGGACCGTTTAATCTGCGGTGATGTCGGCTATGGCAAGACTGAAGTCGCAATCCGTGCGGCATTTAAAGCGGTACAGGAGGGCAAGCAGGTGGCATATCTTGTGCCGACAACCATTCTTGCCCAGCAGATTTACAACACCTTTGAACAGCGGATGAAAAATTTTCCGGTGACGGTGGCACAGCTGTCAAGTTTCCGTACAAGCAAGGAAATCAAGGAAAGTATTTCCGAGTTAAAAAAAGGTTTTGTAGATATTGTAATCGGTACACACAGACTGTTATCCAAGGACGTGGAGTTTAAGGACCTGGGACTGTTGATTATTGATGAGGAACAGCGTTTTGGTGTAACCCATAAGGAAAAGATTAAGAAATTAAAAAATGATGTGGATGTCATGACGCTCAGTGCGACCCCGATTCCTAGAACACTGCATATGAGCCTTGTCGGTATCCGTGATATGAGTGTACTGGAAGAACCGCCGACAGACCGCGTGCCGATACAGACCTTTGTAACGGAACATAACGATGAAATGATCCGGGAGGCGATTCACAGAGAGCTGGCAAGAAACGGACAGGTGTATTATGTATACAATCGTGTCCGCAGCATTGATGAGGTGGCGGCACACATTGAGGAACTGGTGCCGGAGGCCAATGTCGCCTATGCACACGGTCAGATGGAAAAACGTATGCTTGAAAAAATCATGTACGAATTTATCAACGGAGAAATTGATGTCTTAATTTCAACCACGATTATCGAAACCGGTGTGGACATTTCAAATGTCAATACCATGATTATCGAAGATGCGGATAAATTCGGGCTTTCACAGCTTTACCAGTTACGCGGGCGTGTCGGACGAAGCAGCAGAACGTCCTATGCATTTTTATTGTACCGCAGGGACAGAATGCTCACGGAAGTGGCAGAGAAACGTTTAAGTGCGATTCGTGAATTTTCGGATTTCGGCTCCGGTTTTAAGATTGCGATGAAAGACCTTGAAATCCGTGGCGCAGGAAATGTGCTTGGACGCTCCCAGCATGGGCATATGGCGGCGGTTGGATATGATTTGTACTGTAAAATGCTCAATCAGGCGGTGAATGATTTGAAGGGCATTAAAAATGAATATGGTTTTGAAACAAATGTGGATTTGAATGTAGATGCATTTATTCCGTCTTCTTATATTAAGAGCGAATATCAGAAGCTGGATGTCTACAAGCGGATTGCGGGTATTGAAAGCGAGGAGGAACTGTCGGATATGTGCGACGAACTCGGTGACCGTTACGGCAGTCTGCCGGCAAGTGCCTCCAATCTTTTAAATATTGCACTGGTTAAGTCTATGGCACACAAAATCGGCATTACCGAGATTCAGGGCGGAACGGACGAAACACCGGGTGCATCGCAGTGGCGGACGGTCATGAAGATTTATCCGAAAGCGGACATTCAGGGGGATAAAATCGAAAATTTTGTAGCCGGATACGGCGGTGCGGTGCGGTTTATCAGCAGTCCGGAACCGAAATTTGTCTGGAGGGTGACAAAGAAGAAATTCAGCAATGCGCAGGAATATCTGGCAGGATTAAAAGCCCTGGTAAAGGATATGCAGCAGCTGACGTAAATCGGTTATAAAGCATTTTGGAAAGGATTCTTCTGAAAGGGGTTTGCATTTTGAAAAAAGTGTGCTATAATACGTTAAAGTTTAACGCTTTAAAGTGAAAAATAAAACAAAAGCAGATATTGGAGGAAAAGGAAATGGAACAGAAGGGCGAATTAATTTCTTACAGACCGGATATTAAGGTCGTTGATTGTACAATCAGAGACGGAGGATTGGTCAACAATTTTTATTTTGACGATGAATTTGTAAGAAATTTATATACCGCCAACGTGGCAGCAGGTGTAGAATACATGGAGTTCGGTTATAAGGCTTCAAAGGAAATTTTTGACGTTAAGGAATTCGGCAAGTGGAAGTTCTGTGATGAGCAGGATATCCGTGATATTGTCGGTGATAACAACACCGATTTAAAGATTTCCGTTATGGCAGATGTCGGACGTACCGATTATAAAAAAGATATTATTCCAAAGACAGACAGCGTGATTGACATGATTCGTATTGCTACTTATATTAATACAATTCCGGCGGCAATCGAGATGATTCATTACTGTGCGGAGATGGGCTATGAAACCACGATTAATATTATGGCAGTTTCCACAGCGGCAGAATCTGAGCTGGATCTGGCACTGGATTTACTGGCACAGAGCGAGGTCGGCACGATTTATCTGGTTGACAGCTATGGTTCTTTATATCCGGAACAGATCCGCAGACTGGCGGATAAGTATTTGAAGGTTGCAGAAAAATACGGCAAGAAGGTCGGTATCCATGCACACAACAACCAGCAGCTTGCATTTGCAAATACGATTGAAGCCTGCACCGTAGGTGTCAGCTATCTGGATGCAACGATGAGCGGCATGGGACGCGGTGCAGGAAACTGCAACATGGAACTGCTGTTAGGCTTCCTTAGAAATCCGAAGTACAGTTTGAATCCGGTATTAAAATTTTTACAGAACCAGATGCTTCCGTTAAAGAAGACAGGGCTTGTATGGGGCTGTGATGTACAGTATATGCTGACAGGACAGCAGAATCAGCACCCAAGAACTGCCATTGCGTTTACGGCAGAACAACGTGAAGATTATGCGGCATTTTATCAGTCATTATTAGATCGGGAATAAAATGATGAAACTTCCTAAAAATGCAGAAACTGGGATATTGACTTTCACAAGGTATCGCAGTAAAATAACTGTTAAGAATTGAGTGGAATGAAGTAAAAGATATCATTTCGTAACAATCCGACTAGACGCGAAAGGAAGTAATGAAGATGGAAAAGAAAAATCTTGACTGGGCAAATCTTGGATTCGGTTATGTAAAGACAGATAAAAGATTTGTAGCAAATTATAAAGATGGAGCGTGGGATGACGGAGTCATTACAGATGATGATAAGGTCGTGTTAAATGAGTGTGCAGGTGTACTTCAGTATGCACAGACTTGTTTTGAAGGTTTAAAGGCTTATACAACAGAAGACGGTCATATTGTTATGTTCCGTCCGGACCTCAATGCACAGAGAATGCATGATTCCTGCGAAAGACTGGAAATGCCGCCATTCCCTGTAGACAAGTTTGTACAGGCTGTTACAGATACAGTAAAGGCAAATGCAGCATGGGTACCGCCATTTGGTTCAGGTGCTACATTATACATCCGTCCATATATGTTCGGCAGCAATCCGGTTATCGGTGTAAAGCCGGCTGATGAATATCAGTTCAGAATCCTTACAACACCGGTTGGTCCGTATTTCAAGGGCGGCGCAAAGCCTCTTACAATTAAGGTATCTGATTTCGATAGAGCAGCACCTCACGGAACAGGTCATATCAAGGCCGGTTTAAATTATGCCATGAGCTTACATGCAATCGTAACAGCACATAAAGAAGGCTACGCAGAAAATATGTACTTAGACCCGGCAACAAGAACAAAGGTAGAAGAAACAGGCGGTGCAAACTTCCTGTTCGTTACAAAAGACGGTACAGTTGTAACACCAAAGTCAAACAGTATTCTTCCTTCTATTACACGTCGTTCACTCGTATATGTTGCGAAGGAAATCTTAGGACTGAAGGTTGAAGAACGTGAAGTTACACTGGAAGAAGTAAAGGATTTCGCAGAATGTGGTCTTTGCGGTACAGCAGCTGTTATCTCACCGGTTGGTAAGATTGTTGACCACGGCAAGGAAATCTGCATGCCAAGCGGTATGGAAAAGATGGGTCCTACAATCCAGAAGCTGTACGATACTTTAACAGGTATCCAGATGGGCAAGCTTGAAGCACCTAAGGGCTGGATTTATACAGTAGAATAATTCGTCTAATGATTTTATCATGAATTTTGTTGATACGGTTTTGTGATAAAGTGTTAAAAAGCAGATAGAGAGCAGATACAGAAGGAATTTTTGTGTCTGCTCTTTTTGTATTAAAGGGACTTTGTCAGGACGGAGGAAAATGGTTTTAAATGCTATTTGTATAGTGTAAAAAATATATTGACAAGGTTTATTATATGAAGTATATTATATACATCAACAATATTTATAAATATTGTTGAATGATGAATAAAATGCGAAAGAAAGGGGCGATGCGATTGCCAAAAAGCACAACAAAATTAAAACAGTATTTTCCGATGATTCGTGAGCGGGAGGATATTGAAAGAGAAATCCGCGAGAATCCAAAACTTTTAGAAAAATATCGGGAATGGGACGAAGAACAGCAGGAAGAATTTTTAGACTACTGCACCGGGGTCAAAGGCGAAAAGAAAAAAGCCTTCAGTTATAAGGATATAAAATCCGTCTATACGATAGTATTCTTTGAAACAAGTATCAAAGAATTTCATGAATATCCACAAAACTACATTCACAAATTCAAACAGCAGTCAGACACAGGTCTGGAACTGGAATTACTGCAAAAATATGTGTTCATACCGCTTGACATTTTCCGTGGAATCTACCACAATAATCTTAGGAATAAGACAGAAGCGTGGCTCACATTTCTAAGTACAGACGAACCGGAGATTATCATTGAACTAATCAGTCAGTACCCGGAGTTTAAAGAAATGTACGAAGAAATCTATGTCATGTGCCAGAATGTGGAAAAGGTGATGGAAATGTTTTCAAAGGAATTGATTCAACTGGATAGAAATACGGTGCAGTACATGATAGATGAAATGCAGGATACGATTGATGTTCAGAAGGAAAAGATTGACACGCAGAAGGAAGAATTGGAAGCAAAGCAGGAAACGATTGATTCACAGAAAGCAACCATTGACACACAAAAAGAAGAACTGGAAGCAGCCAGACGCCGGTTACGGGAAATGGCGGAAAAGCTGGAACAGCTTGAGCAGAATCAAAAGTAAAAAATGAGTTAAAACACAGTCCGTCAGATAATCATGAAATGTCCGGCGGGCTGTGTTTTCCGCTGTATGCCTGCTCCAGAGAGATTATCAAGCGGTATACACCATTTCTTGAAAAAATAGATTTAACCTATACACAGTACATCGCCATGATGGTGCTGTGGAAAAAAAGCAAATCAGTGTCAAGGAACTGGGCAAATGCCTGTTTTTAGATTCCGGAACACTCACGCCGCTCTTAAAAAAATTAGAGCAGAAAGGCTATGTGACACATACCCGAAGCGAAGAAGACGAGCGGGTGTTAATTGCCGCCATTACGCCAAAGGGAGAAGACTTAAAAGACGAAGCGGTGCTGATTCCGCAGAAAATGATGGCATGCGCGGCACTTCCGCAGGAAAAAGCTGCACAGTTGTATACGCTTCTGTATGAACTGTTAAATACACTGGAAAAATAGAAAAGCAAATTAAAAAAGGGCGGGAAGCCGTATTGCTACAGCTTTTCCCGTCCGTAATTGTGCAGGAGTTCCTGCTTTAAATCATAAAGCTTCTGTGATAAATCGACATGAACAACCTGAGGATTAATCAGCCGCTTGGATTCATCCCAAAGCGTTGCCTGCTCCTGTTTGCAGTATTTCTGAATGTCCATGACATTTGGCGAATCGTAAACACACTCGCCCTTATCAAATACTTTCACCATAATCTCACGCATAGAATACTCGCCCGGCTCCATCAGTGTCTTTTTCCACGTTTCCACAGGGTCAAATAAAAGCAGAGGCTGTGATTCATCATACGTTTCATCGGCCAGCGCGATTAAATCCGCCTTAATCATGCCGTCGGCATCGTAGACACGGTAAACCGTCTTGTTGCCCGGATTTGTGATTTTCTCTGAATTTTCGGACAGCTTGATTTTCGGAATAAATGTGCCGTCATCGCCCATCACTGCGGCAAGCTTATAAACACCGCCGAATGCCGGGTTGTCCTTAGAAGTAATCAGATTGGTTCCGACACCCCATGAAGTAATCGCCGCACCCTGTGTCTTTAAGGAGTCAATCAGATATTCGTCTAAGTCGCTGGAAGCGGAAATAATGGCATCTTCAAATCCGGCATCGTCTAACATTTTACGCGCTTTCTTTGTCAGATAAGCTAAATCGCCGGAATCCAGACGGATACCGTAGTCCTTTAAATCAATGCCTTTTTCACGCATTTCCTTAAATACGCGAATCGCATTCGGTACACCGGAACGCAGGGTGTCATACGTATCGACAAGCAGGATACACGCATCCGGAT
The DNA here is from genome assembly GCF_040095895.1 of Lachnospira intestinalis. Lineage (NCBI taxonomy): Bacteria > Bacillati > Bacillota > Clostridia > Lachnospirales > Lachnospiraceae > Lachnospira > Lachnospira intestinalis. Next base: position 22,899 of record NZ_JBBMFS010000011.1, on the reverse strand, counting down.
ACAAATCGGCATAGGTTTTAAATGCAGTATATTCATCCGGAAAGCTCATAATCCAGCTGTGGGCGTGTGTTCCCTTTACCGGCACACCAAACATCTGACCGGTCAGGACGTTGCTCGTACCGACACAGCCTGCAATAACAGCGGCTCTTGCACCGTAAATACCGGCGTCCGGTCCCTGTGCGCGGCGCAGACCGAATTCCATAATACCGTCACCCTTTGCGGCGTAGCAGACACGGGCGGCCTTTGTGGCAATTAAACTCTGGTGGTTGATAATATTTAAAATAGCTGTTTCAACAAGCTGTGCTTCCATAATCGGTGCGATGACCTTGACAATCGGTTCACGCGGGAAAATGACCGTACCTTCCGGAATGGCATAAATATCACCTGTGAAGTGGAAGTTACTTAAATATTCCAGAAAGTCTTCATCAAAGATAGACAGACTACGCAGGTATGCAATATCATCTTCTGTAAAATGAAGATTCTTAATGTAGTCAATGACCTGTTCTAAGCCGCAGGAAATCGCATAAGCGCCGTCACATGGATTTTTTCTGTGAAAGGCATCGAAAATAACCGTGCGGTTATTGTCGGTTTTAAAATATCCCTGCATCATAGTCAGTTCATATAAATCTGTTAAAAGTGTGAGATTACGCATAAATCCTCCATTCTTATGTATCATCGGATACATGGCACTCAATTAGATGAAAGGGCTGTGCAAAAAATAGGAATACTTTCTGCAACAGCCCTTATGTAAATTAATTATTTGTTCTTACTGAAAAATTTTTTAAGTCCTTTTTTCTTCGGAGCCGGTTCTGCAACGACTTTACCGCCGCGTACAGATTTGATTCCTGTAATGTAAATACCGCTGACTTCAGCTTTGACTTCGGCCTTAACCGGAAGCTGGTCAAAAACCTTCGGGTCTGCCATAAGTGTCATGATTCTCGGTCCGATTTTAGCTTTTACAATAGGCATCTTACTGCCGCGCAGATACTTTGGTGTCTGCTCTAAAACCATCTTTGGAAGATTGGCATCTTTAAGCTTCATCTTCTTTTTATCAATGATTAACATGGACATCACCTGCTTTGCCGCATCAATCTGCGCCTGCTGTTCGTCCTGCTGTTTACGGAGCTTGTTTCCAAAAATCATTAAACCGATAAATACGGCAAGTAAAATGACGAAAATTACTAATAAAACGATTCCCCAGACTGGCATAGTATCGTCCTCCTAAATTATTAAAATATCTATAAAAGTATAGCATATATGCCCGTATTTGAAAAGAAAAAAGTTATTCTTTTTCATACATTTCTACAATGACATCATGCGTATAGGCGGCAATTTTTTTGCGTTCTTCCTTTGGGAAAGAATTAACATCAATCGGTTTGCCGAAAGCGAGCGTGGTGTGTGTTGCCTTTAAGCGCGGAAACTGACGTTCAAAAATGCAGTCGGTATTGGTCTGTACCATCGGAATAATCTTACAGCCTGTTTTTTCTGCAAATTTAAAGCTTCCGGCGTGGAAATCCTGAACACCTTCGCCTTTATTGCGTGTGCCTTCCGGAAAAATAACAATGGATTTGCCGTCTTTAATGTAGTCAATTCCCTTTAAAATGGTTTTTAAGCCTTCCTTCATATTTTCACGGTCTAAGAACAGACAGAATAAATTGTCCATCCAGCGGCGGATAATCAGCGCCTTTTTCATTTCCTTTTTGGCAACAAATCCGGTCGGACGTTTCATATACGTATAAGAAATAATCACATCAAAAAAACCGCGGTGGTTTCCGATAAATAAAACCGGCTCATCGTCCGGGATATTTTCCAGTCCGGTCACAGTTGTATGCACACCGGCTAAAAATAAAATGATGTGAAAAGCGCCCTGCACAATCCGCAGGGAAGAAACTGCCTTTACATCGGGATTGAATTTTCCGATAACCCATTCAACCGGCAGCGCAATCAGGCTGAAGATAAAGAACAGGATCAGGAACACAATAACAAGAAAAGAACGAATCATATAATCCTCCATGTTTTCCGAAGGAAAATCCTATGTGAGTTTACTCACATTTCTCCTAAAGCGAGGAGAGGATTTTTCCTCCAAATTTTTATTTGCGGTATCACTCATTCAGATACCGGCTCATGCCGCTGGAATAGTAAATGCTTCCATCCGTGGTGACAAAGACGGCTTCGATATTGTCCAGCGATTCAATGAGTGCCAGACCGTCGTCTAACCCCAGTGCAAAACACGTGGTGCTTAAACAGTCGCCGTCCAGCGAAACGGCAGAGAGTATGGTGACATCTGTCAGCCGGTTGTCGTAAGGATAACCGGTTGCGGGATTTAAAATGTGATGATAAAAGGTATCATTTTCATAGAAATACCGTTCATACGTGCCGGAAGACACCACAGAGCAGTCCCGCAGATTTAACGTCAGCAAAAGTTCATTGCTTTGTGTAAATGGTTTTTTTACACCGACCGTAAAATCCTTCGAGTCACTTTTTCCGCCGACACACAGCACATTGCCGCCCAGATTAATCATGGCACTTGTAATATCATGTGCTAACAGATAATCTTTGATCTTATCCGCAATATAGCCCTTTGCAATCGCACCGAGATCCAATATCGTACCCTCCGGCATGGTAATGCGGTAATTGCCGTTCTCAAGCGGTGTAAGTTCCACTTTTGTATAATCGACATATTGCAATGCATTGGCAATGGCGGCAGCATCCGGAACGGCCGGCTGTTCTGCGGTAAAATCCCAGAGTTGTGAGACACTTCCGATAGTGATATCAAACGCACCGTCGGAAATGCGGCAGTAGTCTAAGCCGGTGGCAATCAGCTCACCAAGCTCTGCCGGAATTTCATCGGTCTGGTGGTGGTTCACGGCATAAAGCGTACTGCTCTCTAAAGTACGGGAGCAGAGCTGTTCATACGTATCGCACAAATCCAGACAGCCGTTTAAAACGGATCTGGATACATTTATATAGGAAGAAATCTGTACATAAGTATTGAGCTTATATCCGGTGACGGTGACCGGGTCAGAGAGCCGTGTCTGGCAGCCGCAGGCCGAAAGCATGCAGAGTATCAGCAGCGGTGTAAAAAAAGCCGTTTTCAATTTTCTAAAAAATATTTTCATAACAAAATGATTATAGCGGATATTTCGTATAAAATCTATAAAAATTAAGAAGAATTGCGCCGGAATCATGAAAAAAATGTGAAACGGCTTTTTTTTTATCATGATTTATGCTATAACAATATAGTCATGTAAAATTGTGACACATCAAAATATAGGAATGATGAAACGAAAGGAAATTTGATTTATGAAAAAAAGATTTTTCGGTGTTATGCTTGCCGCATCTTTAGCAGTGTCCCTGACAGCCTGCGGAGGCAAGAAGACATCACAGGATAATGCGGCATCTACAGTGAATAAAGAGGTTACAGCAGAAGAATATGCAGGAACAATTACATCCAATGCAGATGTTTACAAGCAGTATGTAACACTGCCGGATTACAAGGGCGTTGAAGTATCTGTAGACCGTTCATCTCTTACGGTATCTGATGATGACGTAGAAAGCTACATTTCAAAGTTATTATCACAGACAGCTACAACAGAAACGGTTACAGAAGGCGTGACGGCTTCCGGCGATACGGTAAAGCTTGATTACAGCGGTCTGTTAAACGGAGAAGCGTTCTCAGGTGGTACAGCAACGGATGCCAGCTATACCATCGGTTCAGGCAAGTTTATTACCGATTTAGACCAGGGACTTATCGGTCTGACAGTCGGTCAGGAATATAATATTCCGTGTACGTTCCCTTCAGACTACTCAAGCTCTGACCTTGCGGGAAAAGATGTTATTTTCGTTGTAACCGTAAAGTCTATCCAGAAAAGCACTGTGCCGGATTTGACAGATGCATGGGTTGCTGAAAATGCGTCTACACTCGGCGTAGAAGCAACAACAGTTGCTGAATTAAGAAGCTATGTAAAGGATTACCTGACATCACAGGCAGAATCTACATTTGCAAGTGACAAATATCAGGCAGTTTATTCCAAGCTCAGCGAAAATCTGACACCAAGCGGTTATCCGCAGGAAGAATTAGACAGCCTTGTAAATACATTAAAGTCTAATGTTGAATCAGAGTTTAACTCATACGGTTCATCTTACGGCATTTCTGATTTAGATTCATATCTTTCACAGGTATACGGATTTGAATCACAGGACGCTTTTAATGATTATGCAGTAGAATATGCACAGCAGTACCTTCTTGAAAAAATGGTGCTGACACTGATTGCATCGAATGAAAAAATCACGGTTTCTGCCGATGAAATTAACGACATGGGTGCACAGCTTGCAGATTACTACGGATACACAAATTATCAGGAAATCTTAGACAACTACGGCAATGAAATGAATTCAGAAGTCGGTTACGAAGTGCTGTATCAGAAGGTACAGAATTTCTTAAATGATAATGCGGTAGAATCTGAGTCATAAACAGCTCGCAGTGCATTTGTATTGGTTTATAAACACATAAAGCCATAGTATATAAGACAGGACTTATAAGGTATGACATATAAAGCGGGTCGGAATGACCGTTTCCCAAAAGGTTTATCCTTTGAGGGACGGCACATTCCGGCCTGCTTTTTTTGCTTGCAAATTTATGCAGGTGTGCTATAATAGAAACGTTTTTTGTTTATAAAATTTTTACATTAAATTTATAATTGGACATGCCTGTAAGAGGAAATGCTGTCACGCGTGGATGTGGTGTATAACAGCGTGTTTCAAAGAAAAGAAAGAGAAAGGTTAGAAAAATGAATCAGTTTGTACCAAAGTTGTTTGACTGCATGAAAGGATATTCAAAAGAGCAGTTTGTAAAAGACGTGATTGCCGGTATTATTGTGGCGATTATTGCGCTTCCGCTGTCGATTGCGTTAGCCCTTGCTTCCGGTGTTGGACCGGAACAGGGTATTTACACGGCAATTTTTGCCGGATTTGTCATTTCGTTTCTGGGCGGAAGCCGTGTGCAGATTGCAGGACCGACCGCCGCATTTGCAACGATTGTAGCCGGAATTGTCGCAGAACACCAGATGGAAGGTCTTGTTGTGGCAACCGTTATGGCGGGAATCCTTCTTATTATAATGGGACTTTTAAAGTTCGGAAATTTAATCCGCTTCATTCCGTATACGATTACATCGGGCTTTACCTTTGGTATTGCCGTAACGATTGTTATCGGACAGGTCAAGGACTTTTTGGGACTGACATTTACATATTCACCGGTGGAAACCATAGACAAGGTTAAAGAATGTGTTACGTGTATCGGAACAATTCAGGTGCAGGCATTAATTGTCGGACTGGTATCCCTTGCGATTCTGATTGTGTTTCCAAAGGTCACGGAAAAAATTCCACCGTCATTGATTGCAGTTATCGTAGCAATTTTAATGGTAAAGCTGCTTCACATGAATGTAAAGACGATTGGCGATTTGTATACAATATCCAATAAAGTACCGGGCATTTCCATGCCGAAAATAAGTCTTGGCATGATTCGTGATTTATTCCCGGATGCACTGACAATTGCGGTGCTTGCAGGAATTGAATCCCTGTTATCCTGTGTCGTATCCGACGGTATGATTGGCAGCCGCCACAAGCCGAATATGGAACTGGTTGCGCAGGGCGCCGGAAACATTGTATCAGCGCTGTTTGGCGGTATCCCGGCGACAGGTGCGATTGCAAGAACCGCAGCCAATGTAAAAAACGGTGGACGAACACCGGTTGCGGGAATGGTTCATTCCGTGACACTGCTTTTAGTACTTGTTGTATTAATGCCGTATGCCGCATGGATTCCAATGCCTGCGATTGCCGCCATTTTGTTTATGGTTGCATATAACATGAGCGGCTGGAGAGAATTTGTTAAATTAGTGCGCAAATCCCCAAAGAGTGATGTTGCCGTGCTACTTGTTACCTTTGTACTGACTGTTGTATTTGACCTTGTTGTGGCAATCGAAGTCGGTATCGTACTGGCAGCGCTTTTATTCTTAAAGAGAATGTCTGATGTTACAGCGGTAAAGAGCTGGAAGTACCTTGGAAGTGAGATTGATGAAAATAATGACCCAGATAAGATTTCTTTAAAGGTTGTGCCAAAGCATACACTGGTTTACGAAATTATCGGACCGATGTTCTTTGCCGCCGCAGATAAATTTCTGGAAATTTCAGCAGAACCGGGCATTAAGGTAGTTATTATCCGTATGCGCGGTGTACCGGCAATGGACGTAACCGCATTGCGCTCATTAACGAATATTCATGAAATCTGCAAAAAGAAGGGCATTACGCTGGTGCTTTCCCATGTACAGGAACAGCCGCGTGCGATGATGGAAAAAGCAGGCTTTGTGGAACTGGTCGGAGAAGAAAACTTCTGTGCCAATATTGATGCGGCACTTGCACACGCAGCGGAAATTGACCGGTAAAAACCCGCAAAATACGAAAATTCAACAAAAGTCAGACCAAAATGCCGAGTATCTCTACAATAAGAGATATTCGGTGTTTTTATTTATAGATTCAGATAAATACAGCGGCTGTTCCTTTAAAAAGCAACAGCCGCTGTAAATCATAGGCAAAGACCTATAGTATTTAATTGAAGTTTCAGATTAAAGCTGAGGACCGGCAGCTACTAAAGCCTTACCAGCTTCGTTGCCTGTGTACTTAACGAAGTTCTTGTTGAATCTTTCAGCTAAATCCTTAGCCTTTGTTTCCCATTCAGAAGCATCAGCGTATGTATCTCTAGGATCAAGGATACCTGAGTCAACGCCCGGAAGTTCTGTAGGTACTTCAAAGTTGAACATTGGAATCTGCTTTGTAGGAGCTGTCTTAATAGCACCTGAAAGGATAGCGTCGATGATACCACGAGTATCCTTAATAGAGATTCTCTTACCTGTTCCGTTCCAACCTGTATTAACTAAGTAAGCCTTAGCTCCGCTCTTTTCCATCTTCTTAACAAGTTCAGCAGCATACTTTGTAGGATGTAACTCAAGGAATGCCTGTCCGAAGCAAGCTGAGAATGTAGGGGTAGGTTCTGTGATACCACGTTCTGTACCTGCAAGCTTAGCTGTAAATCCTGAAAGGAAGTAGTACTGTGTCTGTTCCGGTGTCAGGATAGATACTGGAGGCAGTACACCGAAAGCATCAGCTGAAAGGAAGATAACGTTCTTAGCAGCAGGAGCTGAAGAAATCGGACGTACAATATTCTTAATGTGGTCGATTGGGTAAGAAACACGGGTGTTTTCTGTTACGCTCTTATCAGCGAAGTCAATCTTACCGTCTGCATCAAGAGTAACGTTTTCAAGGAGAGCGTTTCTCTTAATTGCGTTGTAGATATCCGGTTCAGATTCCTTATCAAGGTTGATAACCTTAGCGTAGCAGCCGCCTTCAAAGTTGAATACACCGTTGTCATCCCAGCCGTGTTCGTCATCACCGATGAGAAGTCTCTTAGGGTCTGTTGAAAGTGTAGTCTTACCTGTACCTGAAAGACCGAAGAAGATTGCTGTGTTTTCACCGTTCATATCTGTGTTAGCTGAGCAGTGCATTGAAGCCATACCCTTTAATGGAAGGTAGTAGTTCATCATAGAGAACATACCCTTCTTCATTTCTCCGCCGTACCATGTATTGATGATAACCTGTTCGTGGCTTGTGATGTTGAATGCTACACAAGTTTCAGAATTTAAACCTAATTCTGCATAATTAGAAACTTTAGCCTTAGAAGCGTTGTATACAACGAAATCAGGCTCGAAGTTTTCAAGTTCTTCTGCTGTAGGCTTGATGAACATATTTGTTACGAAATGTGCCTGCCAAGCTACTTCAACGATGAAACGGACAGCCATTCTTGTATCCTTATTGGCACCGCAGAATGCATCAACTACGAAAAGTCTCTTGTTAGAAAGTTCGCTCTTTGCAATATCCTTAACCTTAGCCCATACATCTTCTGACATTGGGTGGTTATCGTTCTTGTATTCGTCAGATGTCCACCATACAGTATCCTTAGAATTTTCATCAACAACGATGTACTTATCCTTAGGAGAACGTCCTGTATAGATACCTGTCATAACGTTTACTGCGCCAAGTTCGCTTTCCTTACCGACTTCATAACCTTCGTTTTTAGAAGATGTTTCTTCTTCGAATAATAATTCGTAAGAAGGGTTATGAATGATTTCAGTTGAACCTGTAATACCATACTTGCTTAAATCAATTCCTGCCATCTTGAATTTAACCTCTTTCCTTCATAATAGTAATATGTAAGAAGCCGCAAAGTGCGGAACTTACAATATTCATATGCAATAAGTGAAAAATTTCACATGCCTTACCATAATTATACATAATTCACTGGCAAAATCAATAAAAAAACATTAAATTTTGTAATTTCATTTCAGATCTCAATATGTTATAACGAGGTTAGACAAAACTGACCCGGAAAACTTCCGGTATATGAAAATGTGCCGGGACTGCATGCAGGTTTGTATTTGGAACAGGACATTTGCAATGTGAAGAGAAGTACGGTATAGTAGAAATAATAGAAACAGAGGGGATAGTTTACACGGCAGATACAGCCTGTGTCTGGTGTTATTTGGAGATTTTTTCAGAGTGGAAAGGGTACATGTATGCAGTATACAAAAAAGCATTTAAAAGAACAGCTTTATCAAATGGGGCTTAACGGAACGGAAACCATACTGATTCATTCGTCCATGAAAGCAATCGGCGATGTAGAGGGCGGTGCGGAAACCGTGCTGGATGCGTGGATGGAGTATTTTAAGGAAGGTCTGTTATTGCTTCCGACGCATACATGGAAAACGGTTAATGAAAGCCACCCGGTTTTTGACAGCCAAAAAGAGCCGTCCTGCGTCGGCGTTTTAACCAATCTGTTTATGAAGCGGGAAGGTGTTGTGCGCTCCCTGCACCCGACCCACAGCATGGCGGGCTTTGGTAAACATGCGGCAGAATACCTTGCAGGAGAAGAATACCGCAATACACCGTGTACGCCGGGCGGTTGTTACGACAGGTTAAAAGACGCAGGCGGAAAAATTCTGCTTGTCGGGGTGGGACATGAACGAAATACGTATATTCACAGCGTGGAAGAAGTGCTGAATGTGCCAAACCGCCTGTCAGATAAGCCTGTGAAGCTGACGGTGGTTTGGCCGCAGGGGCAGAGGGACGTTTATATGAGAAAGCATTATAATCCCGACCAGCCGCATATTTCAGAGGATTTTGTGAAATTAACGCAGGCATTTACAGACTGTGGCGCGGCAAAAAACACGGTGCTTGGCAGTGCGGATTGCATTTTGTGTGATGCGGCAAAGGTGTTTGATGTCACGCGCCATGTGCTTGCGCCGGAGCCGGAGTGTCTGGTGACGCGGGAGCGGATTGAGAAGGAACGGTGGGCGGATTATATATAATACTCCGGCTGGCTGACGTCTTCCACGCGGCAGCAGCTGCTTCTAAGCAGCAGTTTTCCTTCCAGTTCAATGCGAATCACTTCTTTATGTCCGCCGCGGATTCTGTCGAGCAGGACAAATAATGCGAAACGCGCCATATTTTCTTTCGGAAGCTGGACGGTTGAAAGCATCGGCTTGATAAACTGTCCTTCTTCAATATCATCACAGGAAATAATCGAAGGGCGGTATAAAATGCTGCTGTACCGGTTCAGGCATTTTAACATGCCGATTGCGGTAATGTCATTGGCACAGTAAATGCCGGTCGGCGGTTCTTTTAATTTCAAAAACTTCTGCATGGTCTGAAAACCTTCTTTTTCGGTCTGATATGTTTCAATCACATATTCCGGGTAAAAAAAATCCATTGCCGCCCTCCATATTTTATCGCGCAGTCCCGGTACGGCACATTTATAAGAAGGATTATTTAAAACCCGCGAAACGGTTGCGGGGGAAGTTCCGGTTATTTCTGCAATTTTTTTAATAGACATAAGCAGCTCCTTTCTGAAAATCTTTGAAAATCAAAGTTAATAGTCTAGTAAGTCTATCGGTATTGCATCACATTTGCCGCAAACGCAGAAGAATAAAAAGTGAAAACGATTTCACGATAAGTTGTATAAAACGGCTTGATTTATAAAAAAAAGTCTTTTTTTCTAAAAAATCCCCCTATATTTCATGAAAACAGTGAAAAATCCCACAGGAATGAAAACGGTTTCACAGATTAGACTGGAAAAATGAGGCATCAATTCATATAATCCATATAACAAAAGTAGGAAATGCAAAGCGCAAAAGAAAGGACTGGAAAAATGAGAGAGGAAAAGCAGGCTATTATTCGGATAGAACATTTAAACAAACAATACATTGTCGATAAGAAACCGGTAGATGTATTAAAGGATATATCGCTTGAAATCAAGGAAGGCGAGTTCGTTACAATTGTGGGACACAGCGGCTGCGGAAAAAGCACACTGCTTCGTATTATATCGGGGCTGGCAGAATATGAGGACGGCATTGTGGAGCGCAACGGACATAAGGTCGAAGGACCGGGACCGCAGTGCGGCAATCGCAAGAGGGCTTGTCAACAATCCGAAGATTCTTTTATTGGATGAACCGTTCGGAGCGCTGGATGCCCTGACAAGAATCCAGATGCAGAAAGAAATTCAACATTCTCAATGCTTTCAACATTCATCACATTCTCAACATGCCAAACATTCTCAATCGTGCGGAATGTCGTGGAAACGACCGTCTAATTCTTCTGTTTTTACCACATTGATAAACGCATGCTCATCAATCGAGCGGATGAGCGGAAGCAGTTCCCGCTTGGCTTCGGAATTAATAACCGAATAAATCAGTGTCTTTTCCTTTCCTTCATAACAGCCGATACCCTTAAACAGCGTGGCATCGTGATTTGTCATTTCACGGATAGCGTGATAAACCTCATCGGATTTATCGGAAATAATAAATAGTGTTTCTTTTTTGTATCGTTTATACAGTACCTGAATAACCTGTGTGCTGCAAAACTGGAAAATAATCGAATACAGCGCACTCGACCAGCCAAACAGCGCACCCGCAATGACAAGCATAATCACATTTCCGATTAAAATATAATTCCATGCATCAATGCCCTTTTCATGTGCAAAGAAAATGCTGATAAAGTCCGTTCCGCCGGTTGTCGTTCCGACATTTAAGCACAGACTGGTGGCAAAGCCGTTTAAAATACCGCCGAACACGCTCAGCAGTAAAATGTCGTCCGTAAACATATACGGTGGCAGAATATCGACAAAAATACTCGACAGTACAATGACAACAATTGAATACAGCGTAAACCGTTTTCCGATGTATTTATAAGCGATATAGGTCGGAAACAGGTTTAACAGGACGTTTAATAAGGTATATGGAATACTAATCCCGAAAAAGGCCAGTCCGATTTCCTGTAACAACAGGGAAAGTCCCGAAAATCCTCCCGGAAACAGTCCGGCAGTCTTAGCAAAGCAGCGTAAATTCCAAGCATAAAAAATCGATGCGGCAATCACCACAAAAAACCGAAACACCTGATAAAACTTCGGGTGCTTCATCTCTAAAGATTGAAACATACAATTCTCCTTTCTGATAAGCGACTTTGTCGCAAGTGTTTTATTTATCATAATTCCGATAGCTTCTTATTAATAACGGCAGTTCCGCAATCAGCATGCCAATCCAGCCTGCAAGGTACGAATACGGCAGGGCTTCAATCTGCAATGAAAATGCAAATACAAGAATGGCGGCGGCAATGACACGCACGCCCATGTTGACAAAACTGCTGATTAAAGTGATTTTTAAATCGCCGATACCGCGGAAATATCCCTGAATACCGTTGGTTGCCGCAGGCAGCAGATACATAATGGAAATCAGCCGCAGGTAGGTGACACCGTGGCGGCAGACATCTGTATCACTTGTAAACAGCCGCATCAGCGGATTGGCAAATACAAAGCAGATGATAAAAATGATGACACCGTACACCATTTCAATGCGCATGCCGCACCGGAAAGCTTCTTTTAAACGGCTCTTTTTTCCGGCACCCTTGCTCTGAGCCATAAGCGCCGTCATAGCGTGTCCGATATTCTGCTCCGGTGTATAGGCAAAGTCGTCAATACGGTTTACAACGGCAAATGCGGCGGCAATGGCAACACCCATGGAATTGACAATTGCCTGAATCCCAAGCTTTCCAAGCTGGACGGTTGCCTGCTGCATGGCAGATGCCCAGCCGTAGGAAATCGTTTTGCCAAGCAGAGCCTTATCAAATACCAGCCATTTTTTCCCTAACTGCAAAATCGGCACTTTTTTTTGAATGTAAATGATACACAGCAGGCAGGAAAGTGCTTCACTTAAAACGGTAGAAATCGCACAGCCCTCACTGCCCATATTTAAAAATAGGACAAAAAACAAATCGCCGAGAATATTGATAACGGCACTGGTAATCAGAAAGTACAGCGGCGACTGGCTGTCACCGAGCGCGCGCAGGGTGCTTGCAAAGCAGTTATACATAAAGGTAAATAAAAGTCCTGCAAATATAATGCGCAGATAATTGATTGTCATACCCATGATAGACGCGTCGACCTGCATTAAAAGCAGAATCGGGCGGGCAAAGACAATGCACAGCACCGACAAAATCAGTGAAAATGCAATACCGGACAGCATGGTGGTACTAATCTGGCGGTGCAGGCGGTCATAATCCTTTGCACCGAACTGGTTGCCCATTAAAATACTGGCGCCCATACACAGTCCGTTTAAAAACAGTATAAATAAAGTCGATATCGGGTTACAGATACCCACAGCAGCAAGCGCTTCTTTTCCAACATACCGTCCGACAATAATGCTGTCAACGGCATTGTAGGTGAGCTGAAAGAGATTTCCCAGCACAAGCGGTATTGTAAAGCCGATAAGCTGTGGTGTTATTTTTCCGGTCGTTAAATCCTTTTCCATAAAAAACTCCATTTCAATAAGCAGTATCTTTTTGCAGGGCTATTTTAGCACACTTTCTTTTATTTGATAAGAGTTCCGGGGCAAGTTTTGTGTCAAAAAATGCATTAAAAATGTAGAAACAAACAGGAGTGGAAAAACGGCGGGATACAGGGTATAATGAACTTATAAAAATGAGAGCGAGGGTTGATATGAGTGAGTTGAAAAATAAAATTAATTTCACAGTTGCCTGTGTAGATGAATTTGCTCAAAAAAATAATCTCAGCGTAAAAGAAGCATTTCAGTATTTATTTCAGTTTAAAGGCATTGAATTTATAAAGGAAAATTATGAAGCAGAGCATACATTGTCGTTTGATACGGTATTAGAGGACTTAGGAATTTTGTGTAGGAGAAACGGGGGAAAATTATGAGATTATATCATGGAAGCAATACAGGTATCAACAGTATTAATCTTGCAATGTGCAGACCGTATAAAGATTTCGGAATAGGATTTTACCTGACGGATATAAGAGAGCAGGCAGAAAAAATGGCAGTGAGGGTAGCTAAAATTTATGGTGGTAGTCCGGTTTTAAATGTTTTTGATATACAAGATGATTTTAGAGAACTGCCGGGGATTAAAATAAAAGATTTTGGGGAACAGACAACAGAGGAATGGGCAAGATTTGTTATGAATAACAGAAATCATTCCTTTGACAACATAGAGGATATATTATGCAATCAGGATAATAAATATGATATTGTTATCGGACCGGTAGCAGACGATAACATGGCATTGTTATTTCGTCAGTATGAAAATGAAATAATAGATTTTCAAACATTATTAAAAGGCATGGTATATAAGAAAACATCTTCACAATATTCGTTTCATACAGAAAAAAGTATCAGACTTTTAAGAAAGGTGGAAGATTGAGTTGAGTTTACAACAGCAGTTAATGGAGTATATCATTCAGGACATTATTGAAATGCTTACTGTCCAGCAGGAAATGGAATATGATGAAGCAATGAATAAGTTTTATAATTCAGAAGTATTTGAAAAGCTCCAGGATGAAGAAACCGGTTTATATAAGGAAAGTTCAGCATATGTATATGACCTTTTTAAAGATGAAATGAACTTCGGACACATCATACAAGCAGAAATATAGAGAGGAAAAACATGAGCAGTAATACAAATATCAGAAAAATGACCAAACAGGACAAGCAAGCCGTGATTGAAATGATGCGGGTGTTTTATACATCTCCGGCGGTATTTAGCAACGGTTCAGAAAATATATTTTTACAGGATATAGAGGCGTGTACGGGAAAAAATCCGTATCTGGACGGATATATATTTGCTGCGGCGGATTCGGGCGAAATACAGGGCTATGGCATGGTGGCAAAAAGCTTTTCAACGGAATTTGGCAAGCCGTGTGCATGGATTGAAGACATTTATATCAAAGATTCCTACAGAGGACTTGGAATCGGAAGCCGCTTTATAGAGCATGTCAAAAAGACCTATGCAGGCTGTGTCATTCGTCTGGAAGTGGAAGAAGAAAATGAACGGGCAGTAAAAGTTTATGAAAAGAACGGATTTCACGTATTGCCTTACATGGAAATGATAACCAACGAGTAGAAAAATTTGTAAAAGAAGTTTTGACAGCCGTAGACAATGTAATACAGATAAATAAGAAAATCAGGGGAAAGAAGTTTCTGACGAAGTCTTTCCCCTGATTTTTAATTTACAGCAGCATTATTTTCAAGCTGTTTTAATTCCCGCAGTTCCCGCACGGTAAAATAACCGCAGACAACCGCTGCCGCCCCGTCGGCAATCGGACCGGCATACATCACGCCGTCAATTCCCATAAAAATCGGGAAAATGACAATCAACGGAAGCAGGAACAAAATCTGTCTTGTCAGTGACATAAAGACACCCAGCCGCGATTTGCCGATAGAGTTGAAAAAGTTTGACGTTACCGGCTGGATTCCGTTGATAATCGTAAGGAACATATAAATTCTAAAGTAACGCTCCGAAAACTGGAAATACAGCTCGCTTCCGTTTCCGAAAGCGCTGATAATCTGTCGCGGAAAAACCTGAAAACAGATAAATGCAATCACGGACAACACCGAAGCGGCACTAAGTGCCAGCAGGTAGGTATTGCTTACGCGGCGGTATTTTTTAGCACCGTAATTAAAACCGATAACCGGCTGTGTTCCCTGTGAAATGCCGATGACAAAGGACATGAAAATCATATTGACCTTTGTAATAATGCCGGAGCAGGCAAGCGGAATATCACCGCCGTACACGGACTGTGCGCCGTAGTGTGCAAGCGTGTTGTTCATGACAATCTGTACAACGGTCATGGCAATCTGGTTAAAGCAGGCACTCGCACCCAGCATGAAAATATTGCGGCAGTGTCTTCCGGTAACATGAAAGCTGTCTTTTGTCAGCCGTATTGTTTTAAAATGAAACATATAGCGCAGGCTGATGCAAAATGAAATCATCTGTCCGATAATCGTTGCAAGCGCCGCACCGGTCATGCCCATATTCAGGACAAAAATAAAAACAGGGTCTAAAATCGTATTCACGACAGCGCCAATCAGCATGGAAATCATAGAGTAGCGCGGACTACCGTCAGCTAAAATCAATTTGCTCATGCCGGTGTTGGCAATCAGAAACGGAAAGCCGATTGCCGTAATGCGTGTATAAGCTTCTGCATACGGAAGCACGTCTGTGGTTGCACCGAAAAATTTCAGCATCGGTGTCAGAAAAATCGTTGTCAGAAGGAAAAGGCTGATTCCGAAAACTGCCATAAGGCACATGCCATTTCCTGCGTATTTTGCGGATTCGTCTTTTTCACCGGCACCGAGGTGGAGTGAAAAGTTGGTGGCACTGCCGATTCCGAGTAAAAGGGAAATCGCCGTGCAGGTGGTCGAAAGCGGAAAGGCAATATTGGTTGCCGCATTTCCGAGCATTCCGACACCCTGTCCGATAAAAATCTGGTCGACAATGTTGTAAAGTGCCGTTACCAGCATGGAAATAATGCACGGAATCGCAAATCCGACTAAAAGCTTGGATTCTTTTTCATATCCTAAAGGATTGTCCTTTGAAGTTTCCGGTGTTGTATCTGATGATTTCATAAATCGGTATCCTTTCAAATGTCTTTAAAATGCTGCTGTAATATGTCAGAAGCACGAAAATAATGTAATTCATTATCTGCGCAAAAAGTATAGTATAAATAGAGATAAAAGTCAAAATTTCTTGTGCTATTCGATAAATTCAGTTATAATTTGTTAAAAGGTTACATAAGGTGGGATAATGAGGTTATTAATAGATAAAAAGGACTTAGAATTACTTCTGGAAAAGAAAAGAGAATTTATCGGAAATAAAGTCGCAATAGATACAATTATTGCAGGAGTTTCATTTTTGCTTTCAGTGTTTACAGCTAGTTATGATGATATTTTGGGGATTCCCGGTATTGTATTAAAAACGATTTTTTGTATGATAGGTATTTTATATTGTATGAAGATAGCAAAAGATATTTTTCATATGTATAAGGATAAATACGACTATAACGATTTAATGAAAGATATAACAGGGTTAGACATGATACAGCATAATCATTCACTGGTAGTAATAAGAAATTTGTTTACAGAAAACAAGCAGAAATTCCTTGTCTATTATGATGAAAAATGGGACTGCAAACTTTTTCTGAATTATAAGACAATGGATAGAGATAATGAAAATTCTATTCTGGACAGAGTTGCAGCAGATTTGGCATTGAATAGGGAAGATATGGAATGTCATTACATTACATCAAGAGTACAGGAAAAATATTCTGTCAGCCATGGAGAGAATAGAGTTTATAATCACAGATTATATGAATTAAAGATACACCATTTTCCGGAGCAGACCAGACAGACGGATTTTGTTTTAAACGGCAGGCATTACTACTGGATGACACTGGAAGAAATGGAACACGATGAGAATATTGAAAAAAAGAATATGGAAGTAGTTGATTTTGTAAAAGAATCAATTCCATAAAATAACCTATTGTGAAAAAAAACGCATTGTGCTACAATAGCACTCAGAAAAACAAAAAACTATATTGAAAAAGCGATGACAGAAACAGTAGTGTATCCGGAACATACAGAGAGAACAGCATTTGGTGGAAGCTGTTTATGCAAAAGGTACATGAAGACCATTCCCGAGCTGTGCGTAGAAGAAATCAAGGTTTTGAAGCGTTACCGTGTAGCTGCGTTATAAGCAAAGAGTGAAATGTAAGGTGGAACCGTGTGTAAGCACCCTTAGATATTGTTACAGTATCTAAGGGTGCTTTTTTTCAATATAAATCAAGAAAAGGAGAAATCACAATGGTAAATTTTAAAGAAGATGAACAGTTAAGCACATTAAACCATTCCTGCGCACATTTAATGGCACAGGCAATCAAGCATCTTTTCCCACAGGCAAAGTTCTGGGTAGGACCGGTTGTAGCAGAAGGCTTCTACTATGATGTCGATCTGGGAGATGACGTAATCCGTGACGAGGATATTACAGCAATCGAAAAGGAAATGAAAAAGATTGCAAAATCCGGCAAGAAAATTATCAGAAAAGAAATTTCCAAAGAAGAAGCTATGGAAATGTTCAAAAATGATGAATATAAATTAGACCTCATTTCCAATCTGGAAGACGGTACAATTTCATGCTACGAGCAGGGGGATTTTACAGACCTCTGCCGCGGACCGCACGTAGACAACGTAAAATTATGCCGCAACTTTAAGTTAATCAGACATTCCGGCGCATACTGGAAGGGCGACAGCAATAATAAAGTATTACAGAGAATCTACGGCGTATGTTTCCCGACACCGGAAGAACTCGAAGACCATTTAAGACTGCTTGAAGAAGCAAAGGAAAGAGATCACAGAAAAATCGGTAAAGACATGGGACTGTTCATGGTGGACGACCTTATCGGACGCGGACTTCCGATGTTCTTACCAAAGGGTTACACAATCTGGCAGGAACTGGAAAACTACATTAAAGATAAGGAAAGAAAACTCGGCTACCTTCATGTCATGACACCTTGTGTCGGTACAGTAAACCTCTACAAGACATCCGGTCACTGGGACCACTACAAGGAAAATATGTTCCCGGCAATGGAAGTGGATGGTGAATCATTCGTATTAAGACCGATGAACTGTCCGCACCACATGATGATTTATGCAAACAGAATGCACTCTTACAAGGATTTACCAATCCGTATCGGTGAAATTGCACACGATTTCCGTTTTGAAGCCAGCGGAACATTAAAGGGTATCGAAAGAGGAAGACATTTCTGCCAGAACGATGCGCATCTGTTTGTAACACCGGAACAGATTAAAGATGAATTTACAAAGGTTGTAGATTTGATTTTCAGCACATACAAGGATTTCGGTATTACAGATTACCGCTGCGTACTGTCCTTACGTGACCCTGAAAATAAGGAAAAGTACCACGATGATGATGAAATGTGGAACAAGGCAGAAAATGGATTAAGAGAAGTTATGAACGACCTCGGTATCGAATATACAGAAGAAATCGGCGAAGCCGCTTTCTACGGTCCGAAGCTTGATGTGAATGTAAAACCGGCTGTCGGCAATGAATATACTTTATCAACATGCCAGCTTGACTTCTGTCTTCCGGCAAAATTCAACCTGTCATACATTGATAAGGATGGCGAAAAGAAGACACCGGTTGTTCTTCACAGAGCAATCCTTGGTTCACTCGACAGATTTATGGCTTACATCTTAGAGGAAACAAAGGGAAATCTTCCGACATGGCTTGCACCGGTTCAGGTCAAGGTAATGCCGGTTAAGACCGATAACGAAGAAATCATGGCATACGCACACGAAATCTGTGACGCACTTGAAGAAAAGAACGTAAGAGTGGAATTAGACGACCGTGCCGAAAAGCTCGGCTACCGTATGCGTGAAGGTCAGATTCAGAAAGTACCGTATCTGCTCGTCATCGGTTTCAACGAACAGGAAAACAAGACCGTATCCTACAGACTCCACGGCGAAGCCGACACAACAGTCCTGCCGCTGAATGAATTTGTAGAAAAGATTGAAAATGAAATCAAGAATAAGTTAAGATAATTCCATTGGGCTTTGTGATGGGATAATAACGGCAGACAGCCGGCAGACCTGATAAAACGGGACTGCCGGCTGTTTTGTATTTTCGTTCATACTAACACCATAACTATGTGAAAAAAATAACTTTGCTTTATTTTTAGTAAATTATTGTGTAAAATATTGCGTAAGAATGTTTTGCGGTGAAATGTATGACTATATTAATACAACACATAATATAAATAAATGTTTCACACGCAGGAATGGAGCAGATTTTGAGCAGATTAACAATTATAACAAAGGATAAGGCTCAGGTAACAATGGAGTCTTTGTATCAGGATCTGGAACGCAGAATTGTCGCAAGTCCGCCGGGATTGTGTACGATTGACCTTACCAGATCATTTATAAAAATGTGTCTTGCACAGTCATGTGGCAAATGTGTCCCATGCCGTGTGGGTTTAAGACAGCTTGCCAGACTTTTTGATGATGTGCTGGACGGCAATGCAACACAGGAAACGCTTGATGTCATCAGGCTTACGGCAGAGGGCATCTATTATTCAGCGGACTGTGCGATTGGATATGAGGCGGCAAAGCTGGTATTAAAATGTATTGATGGCTGTGAAGATGATTTTAAATCCCATATTGAGAGAGGTTTTTGTTCATGTAACAGCAGCCAGCCGGTGTCCTGTGTGAAGTCTTGTCCGGCAGGTGTGGATATTCCGGGATATATTGCACTTGTGCATGAAAAAAGATATGCCGATGCAGTGCGCTTAATCAGAAGGGATAATCCGCTGCCGACAACCTGTGCTTATATTTGTGAACATCCATGTGAAAACAGATGTAAGAGAACACTGATTGACGCACCTGTCAATATCAGAGGTTTGAAGAAAATGGCTGTGGATAATGCAGGAAATGTTCCGGTGCCGGAATGTGGTGAAGCCACCGGAAAGAAGGTTGCAATTATCGGCGGCGGTCCGGGCGGACTGAGTGCTGGGTATTATCTGGCACTGATGGGACATAAGGTTACAATCTTTGAACAGAGAAAACAGCTTGGCGGTATGTTAAGATACGGAATCCCGAATTACAGACTGCCGCGAAAGAAGTTAGATGATGAGATTGCCTCCATTCTTTCTACAGGCATTGAGGTTCGGAAAAATGTCAGTGTCGGTGTCGATGTGACAATTGAGGAGTTACATAAAGAATACGATGCGATGTACATTTCAATCGGTGCCCATGCAGACAAAAAAATGGGCATTGAAGGTGAGGACGCAAAAGAAGGTGTGACTTCAGCAGTTGAAATGCTTCGTGTCATCGGCGATGATGAAATGCCGGATTATACAGGCAAGAAAGTCGTTGTTATCGGCGGCGGCAATGTAGCAATGGACGTTGCCCGTTCTTCTGTCAGACTGGGGGCAGAAAAGGTAAGCATTGTATACAGAAGACGTAAGGCAGACATGACGGCGCTTGAAGAAGAAGTTGAGGGCGCAGAAGCAGAAGGCTGCGATATCCTTGAACTGATGTCACCGGTAAGAATAGAAAAAGACGAGCATGACAGAGCTGTTGGTCTTTGGGTACAGCCGCAGATGATCAGTAAAATAAGAGGTGGCAGACCAGCCCCGAAGACAGCACAAAAGGCTGAGGTGCTGATTCCGTGCGACCTGATTGTTGTGGCAATCGGACAGGGTATCGAAACAAGATATTTTGAGGAGCATGGTGTTACGGTGAAGCGTGGTACGATTGAGGCACTTGATACCAGTGAAATCAAGGATCACAAAGGAATATTTGCAGGCGGAGACTGCGTTACCGGCCCGGCAACCGTTATCAGGGCAATTGCGGCAGGAAAGGTGGCAGCAGCCAATATTGATGAATATTTAGGCTTCCACCATCAGATTACAAGTGATGTCGAGATACCTTATGCCGGTTATGAAGACAAAGAGCCTTGCGGACGGGTTGAGGTAGCACTCCGTGATGCCGCAGACAGAAAGAAAGACTTTGAGCCAATCGAATATGGTTTTTCATGTGAAGAAGCGTGTCAGGAATCAGGGCGCTGTTTACGATGTGACCATTTTGGTTTCGGTTCATTCAGAGGAGGCAGAGAAGAAAAATGGTAAATTTAAAGATTAATGGACGTGATGTATCCGTAAAAGAAGGTACGACAATCCTTGATGCTGCCAAATCCATTGGTGAAACGATACCAACCTTGTGTTATCTGAAAGACATCAATGAGATTGGTGCGTGCAGAGTCTGTGTTGTAGAGGTTGAGGGTACAGAACGCTGTGTTACAGCCTGTAATAATTTCGTTGAGGAGGGCATGGTAGTATACACAAACTCCAGGAAGGTGCGTACAACCAGAAAGACCAATGTAAAGTTGATACTTTCCCAGCATGATTATAAATGCGGTACCTGTATCAGAAGCGGAAATTGTACATTGCAGTCACTGGCAAATGAACTGAACATTTCAGAAATGCCGTATGATTCAATATTAGAAAAGGACAACTGGGATAAAACATTTCCACTAATCCGTGATGCAAGAAAATGTATCAAGTGTATGCGCTGTGTGCAGGTATGCGACAATATTCAGGGTATGCATGTGTGGGACGTTGTAAATACAGGTTCCCGTACAACTGTAAATGTGCGTGGAAACCACAAAATCCATGAAACTGCCTGCACATTGTGCGGACAATGTGTGAGCAGTTGCCCTGTCGGTGCGCTGACAGAGCGTGACGATGTAGGTATCGTGCTCGATGCTGTGGAAAATGAGGATATCATAACGGTGGTACAGGTAGCACCTGCCGTAAGAACAGCATGGGGCGAAAGCTTCGGACTTTCAAAAGATTTTGCAACAGCACAAAGACTGGTTGCAGGACTTAGAAGAATTGGTTTTGACTACATATTTGACACAACCTTTGCCGCCGATATGACCATCATGGAAGAAGGAAGCGAGTTCCTTGAACGGCTTCCGGAGATTAAGGAGTCGGGGCTTCCGATGTTTACCTCCTGCTGTCCGGGCTGGGTAAAGTTCATAAAGAGCCAGTTCCCGGATATGGCAGGCAGACTTTCAAGTGCAAAGTCACCACAGCAGATGTTTGGTGCGGTAACAAAGTCTTATTATGCCGAAAAACTCGGTGTGGACCCGGAAAAGATATTCTGCGTATCAATTATGCCGTGTATCGCGAAAAAAGATGAATGTACATGGGACGGCGGAAAAGATGTTGATGCAGTGCTTACAACAAGAGAAGTTGAGCGAATGTTTAAAGCATTTTTCATCAAACCGGAGGAACTGGGTGAGGACGAATTTGACGACCCATTAGGCAGTGGTACCGGTGCAGGTGTTATATTTGGTGCAACAGGCGGTGTTATGGAGGCTGCGCTTAGAAGCGCTTATTTTCTGGTAACCGGTAAAAATCCGGAGGCAGATGCATTCCAGTCCGTGCGTGGTCTGGACGGCTGGAAAGAAGCGAAGTTTAATCTTGCGGGAACGGATATCCGTGTGGCGGTTGCCAGCGGGCTTGGCAACGCACGCCGCCTGATGAATGCCATCAGAAACAAAGAAGTGCATTACGATTTTGTGGAAATCATGTCCTGTCCGGGCGGCTGTATCAATGGCGGCGGACAGCCATACAAAGAAGATGCCTCAGACGTTGAAGCCCGCAAAAATGTGCTTTACGGTCTTGACCGTCATAATAGTATCAGATTTTCACACGAAAATCCTTCCGTTCAGGCCTGCTACAAGGAATATTTTGAAAAACCATTATCACATCGCGCGCACGAGCTGCTGCACGTAGAGGAATAAGTGGCGGCACTTAACACAAATGAATAATTTATAATGGAAAAGGAAAGGGGCTGTCGCTTTAACGATTGAAAATCGTTAGGGTACCAGCCTCTTTTTCCTATAAAAATACGATTTTTAAGTTAC